>JAQXVF010000037.1 GCA_029224785.1 Bacillota bacterium | reverse complement strand
TATGACACCAGCGGTTTAGGAGACTGGTATGTCAATGAACAGAAGCTGGGCTGTACCCTGAACAGCCTGATACAGAAGATTCAGGATCTGGGGATGGACTTCGGCATCTGGGTAGAGCCGGAAATGGTATCTCCGGATTCCAATCTCTACCGTTCTCACCCGGATTGGGCGCTCAGCGTTCCGGGGCGAACCCCGGTGCAGGGGCGGAGCCAGCTGGTGCTGGACTTAAGCCGTGGGGATGTGGTGGAATACCTGTATGCGTGTCTGTCCGATCTGCTGCGCAGCCACGACATTCGCTATGTGAAGTGGGATATGAACCGCAGTCTGACGGATGTGTTCAGCCGGGAATTGCCCCCGGAGCGGCAGGGCGAGGTGGCGCACAGGTATCTTCTGGGACTGTATTCCCTGCTGGAACGGCTCACCCGTGACTTCCCGAATGTACTTTTTGAGGGGTGCAGCGGCGGCGGCGGACGGTTTGACGCGGGCATGCTCCACTATTTCCCCCAGATTTGGTGCAGTGATGATACCGATGCCATTGAGCGGCTGAAAATTCAGTACGGCACCTCCTTCGGCTATCCCATCCGGACCATGGGCAGCCATGTTTCCGCTTGCCCCAACCACCAGACGGGGCGCACCACCTCCCTGCATACCCGGGGAATCGTGGCTATGTCCGGCAGCTTTGGCTATGAGCTGGATCCCCAAAAGCTGAGTGAAGCGGAAAAGGAGGAAATCCGGAAGCAGATTCTTACCTTCCGCCACCACAGGGATCTGATTTTCTACGGAGATTATTACCGTCTTACCAACGCCATGACCGACGATTATTTTACTGCCTGGCAGTTTGTGGCAAAAGACGGAAGCGCCGCCCTGCTGAATGTGGTTGTGGTGGCCCCCAAAGCCAATCCCTACCCCGTTCATGTGCATCTGAAGGGTCTGCAGCCGGAGGCGCTGTACCGCCAGACGGAAACCGGCGACATTTACTCTGGTGCGGCGCTGATGTACGGCGGATATACCCTTCCCATCCTGACAGGCGACTACCCCGGCTTCCAATGCCGGTTTGATAAAATCTGACCGCATTTCGTATACGGAAGCAGCAGAACACAGAATCAAGGGCCATACAGGCTGCCGTAGTCCGGCAGGATGTCCTGCAGAAAGGTGAGTACCATGCTGAATCAGAAACACAAGGATTCCGCGCCCGGAAGAATCGGAACCAGCGGAAAGCAACCGGACCATCCCCGTTGCTCCGTTCCGGCAGATGCGGAAAAACCAGGCACGGCAACGGCAGAAGTCCGGAAGGAAGCGAATCCATTTCGTGTCCATGCCAAAGGCCATCCCGAGCTGGCTTTCATCGAATGCAACGAGGATTTCGCAAGAAAAAATTCTGGAAGGAAGCGCTGGAATCCGACAGTCTTCTTTCCTGGATCGTATTCAATATCGGACATATCCGGGAGGAAAGAACATGAGAGAAATGTACTGTTTTTCTGCCCCTGGCCGCACGGAGATCAGCGGCAATCATACAGACCACCAGCACGGCTGTGTGCTGGCGGCTGCGGTGAATCTGGAGACTGTGGCGCAGGTGACACTGAACGACTTGGGCCGCATCTGCGTCCGGTCTGAGGGTTACGCACCTGTGGAGATTGATCTTAGGGATCTGACCGTCCGCGAAGAAGAAAAGAATACCACTGCTGCCCTGATTCGGGGTGTAGCGGCGGCCTTTGCCCAGCGGGGAGCCAAGCTGCAGGGCTTTGACGCCGAGGTGCGCTCCACCGTTCTGCCCGGCAGCGGCCTGAGTTCCTCTGCCGCCTTTGAGGTGCTGATGGGCACCATCTGCAACGAGCTGTTTTATGACAGAAAGCTGTCCGCTGTGGAGATTGCCCAGATCGGTCAGTACGCGGAGAATGTGTACTTCGGAAAGCCCTGCGGCCTGATGGATCAGACCGCATCTTCCGTAGGCGGCATGGTGTACATCGATTTTGCGGATCCTGCAGAGCCGGTGGTGAAGAAGTTAAATTTTGATTTTGCAAAGGCAGGCCATGCCCTGTGCATCATCGACAGCGGCGCGGATCACGCGGATTTGACGGAGGAGTACGCCGCCATCCCCGGTGAGTTGAAGCAGGTCTGCGCATTCTTTGGCAAGGAATTTCTGCGCCAGATCCCGGAAGCGGACTTCTTCACTGCCCTGCCCGGACTGCGGCACCGGGTTTCGGACCGGGCAATTCTGCGGGCCATCCACTTCTATCAGGAAAATACTCGAGTGAAGAAGCAGGAACAGGCACTCAGAGAAGGTGATTTTGGCACCTTCCTGCGTCTGGTGACCGAGTCCGGACGCAGCTCCTGGATGTATTTGCAGAACATCACCCCTGCGGGAGCAACGGAGCATCAGGATGTGGCGGTGGCGCTGGCTCTGTGCGATACGCTGCTGCAGGGCCGGGGGGCTTACCGGGTTCACGGAGGCGGCTTTGCCGGAACGGTACAGGCCTTTGTGCCCCTGAATATGCTGGATGCGTTCAAGTCCGGTATTGAACGGGTTTTGGGAGAGGAAAGCTGCCATGTGCTGTCCATCCGTCCTCAGGGCGGCATCCGGGTGAAATAAAGGAGAATGCCTATGAATGTGGATACCGACATTGTCTGCTTCGTCAAGAATTGAGCGTCCACCACTCGAAAGCGCTTTCATACCTTGTTTTGCGCCAATGATCCCTGTGCGAATCGGTTTGGTCAAGCGCACTTTTCGGAAAACCGTATCTCTGCCTTGCCGGGGAGGTGCTCCCCGGCAGTTCGTGTGTTTTGCCGGTTGACCGGGACAGGGTTTCCTTTTATAATGAGTGCGAAAGCAAAACGGGAGGGTCACCGTTGGCAGGAGAAATGGTATGCACCAGGACAAAAGACGGATCGATCCCCCATGGATAGAAAGGATAGGATTATGAAACTGAGACATCGGAGCTATACCGGTGCGCTGACACCGGAAGTCAGCCCCCGGGAGACGGAACACCGAAAAATGGCCAGAGCGGCTGCAGGAGAAGGGATCGTCCTCCTGAAAAATGAGGGAGGTGTGCTGCCGCTGAAAAAGGGGAGCAGGATCGCTCTCTACGGCGCAGGCGCCGTCTGTACCGTGAAAGGCGGAACCGGATCCGGCGATGTAAATGCCAGAGACTCGGTGAGTATCCGGCAGGGCCTGGAAAACGCAGGCTACCGGATCACCAGCGGAGCTTGGCTGGATTCCTATGAAGAAATCTACAGACAGGCCAGGGAGGACTGGAAAAACATCATCTTCCGGGCAATGACCCAGCCCAAGTACGAGAACAATTTCTTCTATGCGTATTCGGACCATCCCTTCCGGGTTCCCTGCGGCAAAGCACTGGACGAGGAAGCCGCCCGGAACGACGGTGCCGATGTGGCGGTGTTTGTGCTGAGCCGGAATGCCGGGGAACACGCGGATCGCCGGGATGCGGCAGGAGACTACTACCTGACGAACGAGGAAAAGGCGTTGCTGGATCAGATTACCCGGGTGTACCATCAGACTGTGGTGGTGATTAACGCCGGCGGCCTGGTGGATCTGTCTTTCACCGACGGAAATCCCGGGATTACCGCCATCGTGCAGATGGTCCAGGGCGGTCAGGAGGGTGGCAGCGCCCTGGCGGACATTCTCTCCGGCGATGTGACCCCTTCCGGAAAACTGACGGATACCTGGACTATGCAGTATCAGGACTACCCCAATGCGGAATATTTTGGCATCAAGTATGATGATGCGTGGCAGGCAGAGTACCGTGAGGGGATCTACGTTGGCTACCGTTACTTCGATACCTTCCGGGTGCCCGTGCGCTATGGCTTCGGCTATGGCCTGTCCTACACGGAGTTTGCTATCCGTACCGGCAAAGTGGACTGGGACGGCAGCATGATCTCCGTGGATGCGGAGATCACCAACACCGGAGACCGTTTCTCCGGAAAAGAAGTGGTGCAGGTCTATGTTTCCTGCCCCCAGGGGAAACTGACCAAGGAGTTTCGCCGGCTCTGCTGCTTCGGAAAGACCCGGACCCTTGCCCCCGGACAGTCCGAGAAGATGACACTCTCCTTCCGTCCGGACAGCCTGACCTCCTTTGACGAAGCCCAGGCGGCCTGGATCCTGGAAAAGGGTGTTTATGGCATCTGGGTGGGAAACAGCCTGGACAGCGCAAAGTTGGCCGGCTCGGTTCTTCTGGACGGGGATGCTGTCGTCATGCAGTGCAGACACATCTGCCCCCAAAAGAAGGGAATCGAAATGCTGGAGCCGGATCCCCAAATGCTGGCTGACAGACAGAGCGCATGGATGGCGGAAGCAGAAAGCCTGCCCCGGGTGGTGATCCATGCCGGGGATGTCCCCGCGGAAAAGGCCGATTATGCGCCCGTTGCGATCCCGGAGGGGGACGCGGCCAGAAAGATTGCCGATTCCCTGACGGTGGATCAGCTTGTGGCGGTTTCCGCCGGCGACATTCAGCGGGCGCAGGGCGCTCTGGGCGCTGCCGGACAGACCGTGCCCGGCGCTGCGGCGGAGACCGTGCCCATCCTGGCAGAGGAACCTTGGAACGTAGCCAGCATCGTATTGGCGGACGGCCCTGCCGGCCTGCGGCTGAAGAAGAATTATCAGGTTCACAACGGCCGGGCGGTGACCGGATCTTTCCTGGAGAACCTGGAAAACGGCTTCTTCGCGGAAAAGAAGGAGAAGGTGGGGGAGGACCGCTACCAGTTCTGCACCGCCATTCCCGTGGGGACCCTGTTGGCTCAGAGCTGGAACCTGCCCATGATCCGGGAGATTGGAGAGATGATCGGACGGGAGATGCTGGAGTTCGAGGTGACCTTGTGGCTGGCTCCCGGTTTGAATATTCATCGCAACCCGCTGTGCGGCAGAAACTTTGAATACTACTCCGAGGATCCGCTGCTGTCCGGTGTGGTGGCGGCAGCCATGACCCAGGGTGTGCAGAGCATCCCCGGGTGCGGCACCACCATCAAACACTTTGCCTGCAACAATCAGGAGGACAAGCGGATGGGTTCGGACAGCATCCTGTCCGAGAGGACCCTGCGGGAGATCTACCTGAAGGGCTTTGAGATCGCAGTAAGGACGGCCCAGCCCATGGCCATCATGACCTCCTACAACATGGTCAACGGTGTTCACACCGCCAACAGTTATGACCTGTGCACCATGGCGGCACGGAATGAGTGGGGATTTGCCGGACTGATCATGACGGACTGGACCACGACTACCAACTCCCTGGCGGGAGAGTGCACGGCCTCCGGTTGTATGAATGCGGGAAATGATCTGGTGATGCCCGGAAACGAGGAGGACCACGCAGATGTGCGGCGGGCTTTGGCGGATGGCAGCCTGAGCCTGGAACAGCTTCGCAGATGTGCCCGGAACACCATCCGGATCTGCCTGCTGTCCAACCAGTATGAGGATGCCGTCAGCTACGGCGGCCTGTTTGCCGGACTCAGGCCGGTGATGAAGGCGGAGTGACGCGAAAAAGGGAAGGGGAAACCCTTCCTTTTTTGTAAATATCTGTTGTTTTCAACGGAAGAATGTGATACCATATCCTGCGGAGATTCCCGCCCGGGGTGGGATGCAGAAAGGTAGGATACCATGGAAAACACGAAACCAACGGAACGGAAAAAGCCACGTTTTTCCCGAAAATGGGAACCGATCATTTTTCTTGCCGTCTTTATTGGCTTTTTTTGGGCCATCAGCCTGAAAATGGGGTTTACCAACATGGTCAGTTCCATGATGAACACGGCGTTTGATCTGCTGATCAACACCTGCTTATACATCATGGCCATTGCTGTGCTCACCGGAGCCATCTCCGGCCTGTTCCATGAGTACGGTGTCATTTCCCTGGCGGACAGGATCTTGTCACCGGTGATGAAGCCGGTCTACGGTCTCAGCGGCGCGGCTTCCGTGGCGGTGGTGACCACGTTTCTGTCGGACAATCCGGCCATTCTCTCTCTGGCAAACAACCCGGAGTACAGGACGAAATTCAAAAAGTATCAGTTCCCGGCCCTGACCAATCTGGGCACCGCCTTCGGCATGGGCCTGATCGTCTGCTCGTTTATGATGAGTGTGCCTGCAGCCTCCGAGCAGCGGAAGAATCTGGCGGTGCTGGCCGGCCTGGCGGGCAGTATCATCGGCAGTATCGTCAGTACCCGGCTGATGCTTGGGTTTACCGCGAGGCTCTATGGGAAGACCGCACCTATGGAGGAAAGCGGGGAGAGCAGAACGGCGGTGAAGACAGAGGCTGCCGCCCAAAAGACCGGCTTCAACCGGTTTATGGATGCGGCGCTCGGCGGCGGCAGAACCGGCGTGGAAATCGGCCTTTCCATTATCCCGGGCGTGCTGATCAACGCAACGCTGATCGTGCTGCTGACCTATGGGATGCCGGAAGGCGGCTACACCGGTGCCGCCAGAGAGGGGGTTGCCTTCCTGCCGTGGCTCTCCGGCAAGTTTTCCTTTCTGCTGGAGCCGCTGTTCGGCTTCAGTACCCCGGAAGCGTTGACGGTACCCATTACCAGCATCAGCTCCGCCGGTGCCGCCATCAGCATTGTTCCCTCCCTGCTTGCCACCGGACTTGCCAACGAAAACGACATAGCGGTATTCACGGCCATGGCCATGTGCTGGAGCGGCTATCTTGCCACTCATGTGGCCATGATGGACAGCATCGGATTCAGCAACCTGGTGGGAAAATCTATTCTCAGTCATACCATCGGCGGCATTGCGGCAGGCACTGCGGCCAACTGGCTCTATAAACTGATCGTTATGCTTCTGCTGTAAGCCGCAGAGGAAGCAATGTTATACAAAGGATCTCCGGCGGATCAGCTCCGCCGGAGATCCTTTGCTTCGGGCTCCCGGATGCCTTCCAGGATGAAAAACGAGAACAGAAGGTACTGACGCTGCTCGTCATCATCCAGGTTCAGCCGCACCAGTTCCTCGATTTTGCGGAGACGGTAGGTCAGAGTGGTGCGGTGGATGATCAGTGCCTCGGCGGTTTTGGGGATGCTCCGCTCGTTTAGCAGGAAGGTCCGAAGGGTGTCATAGTAGGAGGTGCCGTTTTCCCGGTCGAAGCGGAGCAGGGTCAGAAGCATTGGCTCCGCCAGGACCTCCGGAGGCAGCTCACGGGTGGCGCAGGCCCGGATGTAGGAAAGCGCGCAGGCAGAGAAGGGGAGCAGCCATTGACTGCTGTCCCTGTTTGTGATGTAGTCCAGAACAATGTCCGTCTGACGGAAGGCCTGGGCAATGGCATAAATTCCCTCCACAGGGTTGGAAATGCCCCCGAACATCAGACTGTCCCGGATGTAGGGGGCAAGGCTCCGGCGAATGGTGCCGGGATCTCCCCGGGACAGGGTCAGATTGACAACGATACACAGGCGCTTCTGATAATGGAAGCAGGAAAACCCGCTCAGAACATTGGCAAGCTCGTTGCTCAGGGCTGTGTCGGGATGAATGGAGCCGCGAAGATTCTGGTCCTGGAGCTTCAGGCAGAGATACCGGTCCGATTCGTGCCAGTCCAGAATGCTGAGCATGGTCCGCAGATCCCGGGGGTCGGCAGGGACCCCGGTGAGAAGGTCGATAAAGGTGTCCTCAAAATCCCGGTAGACGTGATTCTGGCTCAGACCGTCCCGGCGCATCAGCATCATGGCGTATTCTGCCAGGTATTCCACCGACTGAAAGTGACTGGGCAGCAGAGGCGAGCGAAGCTCGTTGATCATCAGCCGTCCCAGATATTCCGCACCGTCCCACAGGTTATAAAACAGACTGCGGATATTATAGGGATAGTGATTGTTGTCCCAAAGTCCCGCCTGCCGCAGCTCCATGGTGTGCTGGTATTCGTGGTCGAATTTGAAATCGTTGATGAGCCAGAGGGGGATGTAAAGCTTTCCCTTATGCTCGTTGTATTCGAATTTCAGCATTCCCTCCACCCGGCCGGAAAGGGCAATGACGGTGAACATATCGTCGTGTATGTAGATGGGATTGCCAAAAAACGCACTGCCCACATGGCACAGGTCCGTCAGAGAACCGCCGTCCGTAAGGATCCGATTGAGCTGCATTTCGAACTCCTGATATCGGCGGAAAACCCGTATGATGCCGTTCAGGATCTGGGAAAACGGCTGATTCAGACATCGGATGTGGGGGGCAGCGCCGGGAAGATCCTCCTGCGTGACATAGCCAAAACGGTTTCTCGGAAAACCGGCGCTTCCTCCCTCCGGAAGGAGGTACAGCGTGTCCTTTTTCAGGTCGGTCTGGCCGCTGTAAATCAGATATCCGGAGAATCGGGGGCTGGTTTCCTCGCCGCTCCACTGAAAATCCCATCCCATATCTCCCAGCTCATCCGCCAGCATTTGAATGCTCACCAGCATGATTCCGGCGGGTGAGGTTTTTCTGTCGTTCATGACTGCCTCCAAAGTGATGCAAGGATGCATCTATTATATCCTCATTTTTGAGGAATATCAAGCAGCCGAACCGATAGAAATAAGGAATTTCCCACAGGGAGTTCGTTTCTCCTTTGACAATACGGTCGTTACATGGTATTCTTTTTTTATAGGATTTGCACAATTCCGATGGGTGAATGCTTTATATATGGATTCTCCCTTTTCCTCACAAATGTGAATGGCAGGGTGTGCGGAGAGCACCACCGGTTGGGCAAGTCCGATTTCCAACAACGGAGGTCTGTTCGGATTATGCTTACAAAACGTCAAAATCTTCTGGAAACAATCCACGGAGGAAACCCCGATCGTTTCGTCAATCAGTATGAGTATCTGAATATTTTGATGGGTTCTCCCTTCGGAAAGCGGAACCCCAATCCCAAGTACGGCGAGCACAACGTGGTCAACGCCTGGGGCGTGACCAAGTCCTGGCCCATCGGTACCCCTGGCGCGTTCCCGGTCCATACCCCGGAGAAGATCGTGATTAAAGATATCGAGAACTGGCAGAAGTATCTGAAGGTACCCCAGGTGGTCTACGATGCCCAGGAATGGGAGCCCTTCATCGCCAAGGCGGAGGCGGTGGACCGCAAGGAGCAGTTTGTGGCCCCCTTCTTTGCTCCGGGTGTGTTTGAGCAGTGCCATTATCTGCTGGAAATTCAGAATTGCCTGATGGCTTTCTACGAGTATCCCGATGAGATGCACGAGCTGATCGACTGCATCACCCAGTTTGAACTGGACTATGCCGCCGAAATGTGCAAGTATGTGAAGCCCGACGCGCTGTTCCACCATGATGACTGGGGCAGCCAGCAGTCCACCTTCCTGTCTCCCGATATGTTCCGGGAGTTCATCAAGCCTGCCTACATGAAGATCTACGGCTACTACAAGTCTCACGGTGTGGAGCTGATCGTCCATCACTCCGACTCCTATGCGGCCACCCTGGTGCCGGACATGATCGACATGGGCATTGACATCTGGCAGGGTGTCATGACCACCAACAACATTCCGGAGCTGGTCAGGGAATACGGCGGCAAGATCTCCTTCATGGGCGGCATCGACAGCGCAGCCGTCGACTACGAAGGCTGGACGCCCGAAGTGGTTGCCCAGGAAGTGGACCGTGCCTGCCGTGAGTGCGGCAAGCTGTACTTTATCCCCAATGCCTCCCAGGGCCTGCCCATGAGCACCTTCCCCGGTGTATACGAGGAGCTGTCCAAGCAGATCGACCTGGCAAGCAAGCGCTATTTCTGATCCTGTCAGGGTGCCTGCGGGCACCCTGATCATACCGATCGCTGACGGTGTACGACGCCGTTTCGAAATAATTCAGAATGTAAGAAGGAGAACAATATGAAATTTCGTGAAGAAGAACTGAAGGCTACGGGCACCGTCGTTGCCGGAAGAAACACCGTTCTGCCCATGTACCAGTATCCCGTCTCTTTCCGCGAGGAGTGGAAGAAGGCAATTCTGGAGAAGAAGCCCATGTGGCAGAACACCGGTGCGGAATTGGCATCCTTCAGCCCTGCCGTGATTCCTGACAACGTGGCAAGAGGCTTTGTGTTCAGCGGCGAGAAGCCCCTGACCGATGAGGAAAAGGGCGGCAAGGATATGTTCGGTATCGAGTGGGTGTACGTTCCCGTGGTGGGCGGCTCCATGGAGAAGCCCGGCAACAAGCACATTCTGGAGGATGCCAACGACTGGAAGGAAAACGTGGTTTTCCCCGACATCGATTCCTGGGATTGGGAAGGCGCTGCCGCAGCCAACAAGGAATTCTGCGAGTCCGGCAAGGCCATCGAGGCCGTGATGCTCAACGGCTTTGGCTTCGAGCGGCTGATCTCCTTCATGGGATTTGAAAATGCCGCCATGGCTCTGCTGGACGAGGATCAGGAGGATGCGCTGCTGGAGCTGTTCGATGCCCTGTCCGATCTGTACTGCCGGATCATCGACAAGTTTGTCAAGTATTTCCATGTGGACAGCATCCAGGTACATGATGACTGGGGCAGCCAGCGCTCTCCCTTCTTCTCCGTGGAAGTGGGCAAGAAGTTCTTGGTTCCCTACATGAAGAAGGTGGTGGACCATATCCATTCCTATGGTTTGGTTGCCAACCTGCATAGCTGCGGCTGCCTGGAAAAGCAGATCGGCAACTTCATCGAGGCCGGCTGGGATGTCTGGTCCCTGATGACCAACATCAACGACACCCAGAAGCTCTTCCAGGAATATGGCGACAAGATCTGCATCTTTGTGGAGCCGGATCCTGTGGATCTGGAGAAGGACAGCGAGGAAGTTCTGCGCCAGAAGGCCCGGGACTTCGTCAAGTTCGTTGCCAAGCCCGGCAAGGTCTGTATGCTTTCCCGCACCTTCCTGCCCAACCTGGTTGGGGCATACGGCGAGGAGCTGTACAAGGCATCCCGGATTGCTTTTGACGAGCTGTACGGCTGATCCTGTCGGAAAAGAAGCGAAGATACAACCGGCAGCCGCCTCTTCGGAGGCAACTGCCGGATTTTCTTTACAAAGAAACAGGTGCTTTTCGTGTGAGCTTGTACATTTCCTCGGTTGCCAGCCGGGCCTTGGCCACAAAATCCCCGGTGTTCTTCGGGAAACAGTAGTACAGGGCATTCTTGTCGCCGATGCAGATCATGTCTCCTATCTCATACCAGAAATAGTCGGCATACAGACTGTAAGCATCGGAGGGGGCCTGTTTCACGGTCAGCTTCCCATCACACCCGGTGAGCAGAAAGCCCTCTGTACTGTGGACCAGACGGCCGGAGCCGACCCGGTAGATGCTCTTGCTGTCCACCAGCATACAGATGTCCACTTCCAGATCCATCCGGTACACCCCATCCAGGATCTCTTTCCGGACGCGGTCCCGCTCCCAGCGATACCAGTCCGGGATGTGGCTGAATTCCCCGGGACCGGACAGGCTGCCGTACTCCGTCAACTCCCACCGGGAGCCGCAGTGGCCGCACCGCAGAATAGTGCCGCTGCCTGCCATGGCGCCTTCTTCCCCGCAGACGGGGCACTTGTACAGTACCCGGTTGAGGCCCTCTGCCCGGAAGGGTTCCCGGATGGGGATCCGGTTTTCCTGCTGCCAGCGGAAATTGTCGAAGGAGAACTGCCGGGCCAGGATCGCGTTCAGTTCCCGGACGCTCTTCTCGCGGATTTCCTCCGGAGAGAGAAGGTACTCCATCCTTGCGGACACATCCACCTTCCGAAGCCGCAGGCCGTTGTACAGCGGATCCCGGGCAAAGGCGCCAAAGGTGCGGATCATCACCACAGGAACTCCCATCAGCTTCAGGCATTTTCCTACGGATTCCGGCAGTGCAGTGGCGGTTCCGTCGAAGGAGTAGCTGGCTTCCGGGTACATGAGTACGGAGCTGCCCAGCTTCCGAAAGGCATAGAGCATATCTTTTACCAGGGTCATGTCGGTCATGAATTTCCGGGTGGGAATGCAGCCCAGGCTGCGCATCAAACCGCGCTTTCCCACAAAACCGTCGGAGGTGCAGACGATGTTGAAGGGCCTGGGGTATAGGATGTGGGAAGCAATTTTCAGATCCAGAAAGCTGGAGTGATTCATCAGAAACAGGGCGGGGGTGTCCTTTCCCAGCTTCTCCATGCCCACGGTCTCCAGACGAAAATGCACGTCCTTCAGCTCCGGCAGGGAAAGGGTGTTCAGCAGGGTTCGAAAGAACATACCGGGCTTTTTGGGAGGAAGATGACCTTCTTCGGGAAGCGAGAGAACCTGCTCATAGGGAAGATCTTTGACTTTGATTTTCATGGATTCACCTTCTGACGGATGGGATACTCCCATTGTAGCAGATGAATCCCATCCTTGCAATGAACAGAACGCAGATTCTGCCGAAAAGCAGGAGGGGATTGCCTGCTTTTTCTTTTGACTTCCGGAAGGGGGTGTGGTATAGTGATAGAAATCTTCCATCCGGAGCACTTCCGGCGGGATAATCCAATGCGGGAGGGACGAAAAATGAATGTTGTTTGTCTGGATCTGGAGGGTGTGCTGGTGCCGGAAATCTGGGTGACCTTTGCCCAGGAGAGAGGAATTCCCGAGCTGAAGCGCACCACCCGGGATGAACCGGATTATGATAAGCTGATGCAGTACCGGCTGGATATTCTGCGATCCCACAACCTGGGAATTGATGAGATCTCCCGGACGATCTCCCGGATCGAGCCGATGGAAGGGGCAAAGGAGTTCCTGGATTCCCTGCGTTCCATGACCCAGGTGATCATTCTCAGCGATACCTTTGATGCCTTTGCAGCGCCGTTGATGAAAAAGCTGGGCTGGCCCACTATTTTCTGCAACACCCTGGACATTGGCGCTGACGGCATGATCAACGGTTACCGGATGCGTTCTCAGAATACGAAATACGATGCGGTGAAGGCCCTGCAGTCCATCGGATTTGACACCATTGCCAGCGGAGACAGCTACAATGACCTTGCCATGATCCGGGCAAGCAAGGCAGGCTTCCTGTTCCGCACCACAGAGGAGATCCGCGCCAAATGCCCGGATGTCCCGGCCTGTGAGACCTATGACGAGCTGCTGACGGCGATCCGGGCGGCGATGTAAATAAGGAACCTCCACTTCCGCGGAATGAATTTGTAAGATAAAGGTAGACACATGGAAAACCACCATGTTATCTACCTTTTCTTTATGCTAAAATACGGATGGAGGTGGGCACAATGAGAAAAGGACAGAAAAAGCGAGTATGGACACCAGAGCAGAAGTCGGAGATTGTACATAAACATCTGGACGAACATATCTCAGTACGAACGTTGGAAAGAGAATATACCGCAGATAGGAGCATGATCTGCCGATGGGTGAAGGAGTATATTGCAGAAGGAGAATCTGCATTTATTCCCAAAGGGCATCCCGGAAATCCATTTGCAGCACTGCATACCAGCAAGAAACTTTCTGAGTTAGAAAGACTACGGCTTATAGTTGCCAAATTAGAAATTGAAAATGAACGGTTAAAAAAAGGATACTGGGTGGAAGGAGTTGGTGCAAACAAGGTGTTCGTTACCGGACCAGACAAGAGTACGAAATCATCGAAACACTAAGAGAAAAATATCCTGTTGTATTTCTGTGTGAAATCATGGGCGTCAGTAAATCTGGCTACTATCGTTGGAGAGGACGGCAAGGTAAGCCAAATCGTTATGAGCAGGACAGGCAGCTGCTTACGAAGCTACTAACGGAGCAACACAAGAAACATCCCTCGCACGGCTACCATATGCTTGCAAAAGCAGTATTTGAGGCTACCGGATGGGTATTTTCGCATAATTTGGCACACAAATGCTGTAAACAGGCCGGCATTCGTTC
>JAQXVF010000036.1 GCA_029224785.1 Bacillota bacterium | reverse complement strand
GTCAAGCTGCTGCAGGAGAACTTCAACAACGTGCCTCTGGCTCTGGATACCGCCAACAAGAAGGCTATCGAGGCCGGTATCAAGGTCTACAACCGCACCAACGGCAAGCCCATCGTCAACTCCGCCGATGCCGGCTCCCGTATCTCCTACATTGACCTGGCCGCTGCCAACGACGCCATCTGTATCGCCCTTTGCTCCGCCGACGGCATTGCCAAGGACAACGACGAGCGTATGATGCACTGCCGGAATATGCTGGAGCGCGGTATGTCCCTGGGCATGGAAGCCACCGATCTGTGGTTTGACCCCCTGTTCCTGGTGGTCAAGGGTATGCAGGACAAGCAGATGGACGTGCTGAATGCCATCAAGATGTTTGCTGACGAGGGCCTGAAGTCCACCGGCGGCCTGTCCAACAACTCTAACGGCGCACCCAAGGCCGTCCGTCCCATCATGGACTCCGCTCTGGTTGCCATGGCTATGATGCAGGGCCTGACCTCTGCAATCGTCAACCCCTGCGACCTGCGCCTGATGGAGACCATCAAGTCCTGCGACATTTTCAAGAATCACGTTCTGTATTCCGACTCCTATCTGGACATGTAATAGTTTCCCTGCGTTCTTTGGCCGGGAGGGATCTCCCTCCCGGCTGTTTTGCATAAAGGAGCAAAATGGATAATTATGCCGTTGCCCTGGACAGGGCGAGAGAGGCCTTTCTCCGGTATGACCGGCAGAAGCTGCTGGACCGGAAAGGTGTGGTCCTGGAGGGCCAATTTCTGACGTTTCCCTTTGCCGGCGCCAAAACCTTTGTGGATTTGGAAACCGGGACGGTCCGCTTCTCCTACCCGGACGGAACAAGCTGGGAGGGGGGCTTCGGAGAGGGACTTTCCGTGTATGATTGGCTCTGTGACGGTCAGGAGGATGCTGCGGCGTCCGGGGAATTCTGCCCGGTGTACAGTCTGCCCGGCGTGTATGTGGGCGGCAATGGACTGATGCTCAAAAACGATACGCTGTCCCAAATGGCGGACCGTGACCCGGACCGGTTCCGGTGGGCCTGCCGGTTTTTGGGCGGCGAGCCTTGGCCTGCGGGGGATATCGGCTTCCGGATTCCGCTGTTCTGCGATCTTTCGGCGGTGCTGAAATTCTACCACAGCGACGAGGAGTTTCCGGCACAGCTTACCCTTCTTTGGGACAGAAACACCCTCCGTTTTGTGCGGTATGAGACGGTGTATTACATTGCAGGCGTGTTGATGTCACGGCTAAAAACCCTGATGGGCCGCCATAGTGCACAAAAATAGAGAGGAAATTTTGTCGTCCCGGTTGTGATCGTTTCTGTTATAATGAAAAAGGATCCACAGGAATATGAAGCTCTTTGCAGAGGGCTGGAAAGAATGGGAGAGAACGGATTTCCCTGATCCTGTTGCAGAATTCTTCCCTTCTGCGTCTGTCTGCTTTGGAGAGGGCTTCTCTACGCCCCTGTGGGAACTTGAAATCGCAAGCTATTTGACTACTTAGGAGGAAACAATATGAGCGTATTAACCGATCTGATTTACGGCGGCTCCAATGCGGTTGCCGGTCTTACCGAAGGTGCCGTCAACGATGCCATCGCCAAATATGGCGCAGACAAGGAAATTGCATTTCCGGATACTGCGTATTTCTTCCCCACGATTTATGCGGCTACCGGCGTGAAGGTCAAGACCCTTGGCGACCTTCCTGCCTGTGTTGGTGTGCTGAAGAGTCTCATCACCAACCAGGAGGACCTGGGACAGGCGCTGAACGCCGGCCTGGCCACTGCCGTTGGCGCGGAGATTCTGGAAGGCCTGAAGTATGTGGAGGGCGGCGATCCCTATGCCAATGAGTCCGGTATCGGCTTCGTACCCGACCCCATCATCCGCTCCCTGGGTGTGCCGCTGGTTACCGGCGATATCCCCGGCGTTGCCGTGGTGCTGGGCAAAGCGGAAAATGCTGCCGATGTTGTAAAGGTGGTCAAGGACTATCAGTCCAAGGGCATCATGACCTTCCTGGTGGGCGACTGCATTGAGCAGTGCGCAGAAGGCGGCGTGAAGATGGGCCTGGAGCTCCGGGTTATTCCTCTGGGCCATGACGTGACCTCTGTGATCCATGTGGTCACCGTGGCCATCCGTGCCGCCCTGATCTTCGGCAATGTGCAGCCCGGCAACCTGGCCGGCCTGCTGGACTACACCAAGAACCGTGTGCCCGCATTTGTCAACACCTTCGGCGCCATCGACGCCGTTGTGGTCTCCGCAGGCGCCGGCGCTATCGCCCTGGGCTTCCCTGTGGTGGTGGACATCGATCTGGGCGAGAACCAGGTTCCCGGTGCGCTGGAGTCCGTTTGCGACCATTCTGAGACTGTGAAGAAGTCCCTGGAGCTGCGGAACATCAAGATCAAGACCACCGAGCTGCCCATTCCCGTGGCCTTTGCCGCTGCTTTCGAAGGCGAGATCATCCGGAAGGCAGATATGAAGGTGGAGTTCTTCTCCGGCAAGAATCCCACTGCCGAGCTGGTGCTGATGAAGGATATGTCCGAGGTGGAGGATCACAAGATCACCATTATCGGCAAGGATATCGACTGCGGCGAGAAGGACTTTGCCCTGGCGACCTATGTGGAAGTGGCGGGCAAGAAGATGCAGCCCGACTTCGAGTCCGTCATCGAGCGGAAGTTCCATGCCTGGTTCAACTACATGGAAGGTGTGATGCACACCGGCCAGAGAAACCAGGTCCGGATCCGTGTTTCCAACGCTGCCTATGACGCAGGCCTGCGTATCCGGGACTTTGCAGAGGTCCTGTATGTGATGATCATGAACGAGTTTGACGCGGTGGTGGACAAGTGCCAGGTCACCCTGATCACCGATGCGGCAGAAGCTGCCAAGTTCCGTGATGAGGTGGCAATGCCCCGCTACAATGCCCGCGACGACCGTCTGGCTTCCATGACCGACGAGAGCGTGGACCGTTTCTACACCTGCATCCTGTGCCAGTCCTTTGCCCCCGCCCACTGCTGCGTGGTCACTCCCGAGCGTCTGGGCCTCTGCGGTGCCGTTAGCTGGCTGGATGCCAAGGCAACCAACGAGCTGAACCCCAACGGTCCCTGCCAGCCCATCTTCAAGGAGGGTCTGCTGGACGAGCGTACCGGCCGCTATGAGTCCGTCAACAAGATGGTGGCGGAAGCTACCCACGGCGCCGTGGAGAACGTGACGCTGTACTCCATCCTGGAGGATCCCATGACGAGCTGCGGCTGCTTCGAGTGCATCTGCGGCATCGAGCCTGTGAGCAACGGTGTCATCGTGGTCAACCGTGAGTACAAGGGCATGACCCCTGCCGGCATGACCTTCGGCGAGCTGGCCTCCTGTACCGGCGGCGGTGT
The DNA here is from genome assembly GCA_029224785.1 of Bacillota bacterium. Taxonomy (GTDB): domain Bacteria; phylum Bacillota; class Clostridia; order Oscillospirales; family Oscillospiraceae; genus Faecousia. The sequence continues at coordinate 39,473 of JAQXVF010000036.1, read as the reverse complement.
CCAGACTCCCGGCTACATGGGCCATGGCCGTCACTTCATCGCCTCCAAGAAGTTTGCCTCTGCAGAAGGCGGCATCCAGAGAATCGTGTGGATGCCCAAGGAACTGAAGGATGATGTGGCAGAGCGCCTGAACAAGACCGCTCAGGAGCTGTACGGAATCGAGAACTTCACCGACATGGTCGCAGACGAGACGGTTACCACCGACTGCGAGGAGCTGCTGAACTGGCTGACCGAGAAGGGCCATCCCGTGCTGGGCCTGGAGCCTCTGATGTAACGATTTTGCGTGCCGAGAGCGGCAGGGCGAGTCCCGCCCTGCCGCTTTTGTAAGGGAGGACAGAGAACGGAAAATGTTCTGTTCGGGGGTACACTGCCCGTGTCCGGAAGATACCGCGTTTTCTACGAAATACTAAAGGACGGAAACAAAATGAGCAAAGTGATTTTCCAGATCGAGGGCGGAAGCCCTGTTCAAATTGAATGCAACATCGGGGATAATCTGCTGGAGCTGGCTCGCCGGGCCAACGTGGCCATCGACGCACCCTGCTCCGGCAACGGATCCTGCGGCAAATGCCGGGTCAAGCTGGTAGAGGGAGAGCTGGAGAGCCTGAAAAGCCGTCATATCTCCGATGAGGAATACACAGAAGGGTGGAGGCTGTCCTGCAGCTCCAAGGTTGTGTCCGACTGCACCGTGTTTGTGCCGGATATCGCCTCCGCATACCAGTCCCGCATGAAGACAGCGGATCTCTCCTCTCCCAAGGAAATTGCCATATTTACGGAGGCGCAGGAGGCCCTGAAGAAAAGCGGAATTGCCTTTACCAACGGCTACCGCGCCCTGGAGCTGACCATGGCTGAGCCCAGTCTGGACGATACCATGCCCGATAACGAGCGGCTGACCCGGGCGATAACGGAGTCCTCCGGCGCCGAAAAGGTGGAGATCCCCCATACGGTGATGGTGCGGCTTGCTGCCGTGCTGCGGGAAACCGGCTTCCATGTCTGTGTCAAGGGCCTGCTGAAGGACGGGGTGTTCCGCTGCATGGATATCTGCCCGCCGGAGGATCGTGCCATCGTGGGCTGCGCCATCGACATCGGAACCACCACGGTGACCATGGTGCTGACGGATCTGGAAACCGGCAGCCTGCTTGCCAAGGGATCTTCCGGCAACGGCCAGATCCGCTACGGTGCGGATGTGATCAACCGGATCATCGAGCAGGGCAGACCCGGCGGCCGGAAAAAGCTCCAGGACGCCATCATCAAGGATACCCTGACCCCCATCATTGCCAACCTGTGCAAAAGCGCCGGGATCTCTGCCCGGAGCATCCTGCGGCTGTCCGTAGGCGCCAACACCACCATGAACCACCTGTTCGTGGGAGTGGACGCCCAGAGCGTCCGGATGGAGCCGTACATCCCCAGCTTCTTCCACTGGGAAGGACTGTTGGCCGGGGACCTGAAGCTGCCTGCCAACCCCCTGGCGGAGGTGCTGATCGCGCCCAACATCGGGTCTTATGTGGGCGGAGACATTACTGCCGGCACTCTGGCCTCCGGGATCTGGGACAAGGACGAACTGAGCCTGTTCATCGATCTGGGCACCAACGGCGAGATTGTGTTCGGCAACCGGGATTTCCTCATGAGCTGCGCCTGCTCCGCCGGTCCTGCCTTTGAGGGCGGCGATATCTCCTGCGGAATGCGGGCCACCGACGGTGCCGTGGAGGCCTGTGTGGTGGATAAGAACACCATGGAGCCTACCCTGACCGTGGTGGGAGATCCGGGACAGAAATGCGTGGGCATCTGCGGCTCCGGTATCATCGACATCATTTCCGAGCTGTTCCGCTGCGGAATCATCAATGCCAAGGGCCTGTTTATCCGGGAAGGGGAGCGGATCCGGCGGGATGCCCATGGCATGGGACGCTATGTCCTGGCCACGGAGCAGGAGTCGGAGACCGGCAGGGAAGTGTCCATCAACGAAGTGGACATTGATAACTTCATCCGGGCCAAGGGAGCCATCTTCTCCGCCATCATCACCCTGCTGCAGAGCGTGGACATGACGGTGGACATGATCGACCATGTGTATGTGGCCGGAGGCATCGGCTCCGGAATCAACATGAAAAACGCGGTGAATATCGGTATGTTCCCGGACGTGGAGCTGGAGAAGTTCACCTATATCGGAAACTCCTCCCTGACCGGAGCGTATACCATGGTCATGAGCGACGATGCCGCCGCCAAGACGGCGGAGGTGGCTGCCAATATGACCTATCTGGAGCTTTCCACCCATCCGGGGTATATGGATTCCTTCGTGGCGGCCTGCTTCCTGCCCCACACCGATTCCAGACTGTTCCCCAACAGTACGCAGGAGATGTAATATGGAAATCGAAAACCACAAGGAAGAGGTCCCCTTTTCCTACTATGAGGAAAAATTCCTGACCTTCTCGCCGGAGGAGATCCGTTCCCGTCTGTCTGCGCTGGAATGGGACGGGGAGGCATTTACCGTGAAGCTGCTGAACAGAAGCTTCCGGATCACCTGCCCCCGGTATTCCATCCAGGCGCTGGACGGTGGCCCGGTGCCTCCGCTGCCCACCCAGACGTTCCTTCTCCGCTACCTGATGGAAAGCCGGGATGTGCAATGGCAGGGGCAGTGGAAAACCTTCCGGGAGATGCCATGGGGGGAGATGTATATCAAGCCCTACACCGGTCGGGTGCTGACCCGGGCCGCCTTTACCTTCGGCATGAAGAAGGAGAAATTCAGAGCTGCCGGAGAAAAACTGGGCGGTATCCCGGTGAAACACGGGGATGTGGGCTTCTGCTTTGACCTTATTGGGGACTACCGGATGCAGATCCTGATTTGGGAAGGGGACGAGGAGTTCCCGCCCAATGCCCAGGTGCTGTATTCCGACAATTTCAGCGAGGGCTTTGCCGCCGAGGACCGGGTGGTGGCAGGGGACATCCTGATCTCCATGATCAAAGCCAATCTGTAAACGAAGAGGGCGGGATGATCCCGCCCTTTTTGCGTTTCCGAGGCTGCGGAAGGCTGTGCCTGCATCCTTTCGGAACCGGAAAGAAATCAGTTGCGAAAACAACCATATCGTGGTAAAATGGGTGTGTCAGCAACTTAGAAACAGTTGTAAAGGAGAAGTGTACATGATTTCAAGAGAAGTATGTCAGCGTGTTCTGGCCAAGGCGGTGTCCACCGGGGCAGATTACGCCGAGATTTTTGCAGAGAACACCACCAATCACCTGATCAGCATGCTGGACAGCAAGGTCAGCAATATCTCTGACCGGGTGGTGGCGGGTGCAGCCGTCCGTGTGTACAAGGGACTGCGCAGCGTTATGGCGACCACCATTGACACCAGCGAAAGCGGCCTGATCGCCTGCGCGCTGAAGGCTGCCGAAGCCCTGGGACAGGGCACTGCCGCCATGGACATCGTCCTGAAGGAGCGGCTCTACGGAGACATCCATCCCATTCGGGTGGTTCCCTCCAGCGTGGCCAATGCCGAGAAGGTCAGCCTTTTGAAGGAGGGCTATTTTGCCGCTAAGGACTACGATTCCTGCATTACCCAGGTTTCCGGTCAGTTTTTGGATGTGGATCACAACATCCTCATCGCCAACACCGAGGGAACCTATGCCCAGGACCGCCAGATCCGGACCCGTTTGATGATTTCTGCCATTGCCGAGAAGAACGGGGAGACCCAGACCGGCGGCTGCCGTCCCGGTGCCCGCATGGGAATGGAGCTGTTTGAGACCGTCTCTCCCCGCCAGACCGGCATTCAGGCCGCAAAGCAGGCCGTTACCATGGCCGGCGCAGGCTACTGCCCTGCAGGCGTCATGCCTGTTGCCATTGACAACGGCTTCGGCGGCGTGATCTTCCACGAAGCCTGCGGCCACTCCCTGGAGGCCACCGGCGTGGCTTACGGCCGGAGCCAGTTTGCCGGAAAGCTGGGGCAGAAGATCGCCAATGAGAAGGTCACCGCCATTGACGACGGCACCATCCCCGGTGCCTGGGGCTCCATCAACTTTGACGATGAAGGCACTCCCGCCCGGAAGAACGTACTCATCGAAAACGGTGTGCTTAAGTCCTACATGATCGACAAGTTCAACGGCCGCCGCATGGGCATGGAGTCCACCGGCAATGCCCGCCGTGAAAGCTACAGCTACACGCCTACCTCCCGGATGACCAATACCTACATTGCACCGGGCACCGATCGGAACGAGGATATCATCGCCTCCATCGAATATGGCCTGTATGCCAGGGAAATGGGCGGCGGCAGCGTCAACCCGGTCACCGGTGAATTTAACTTTGCCGTCAACGAGGGATACCTCATCCGAAACGGCAAGATCTGCGAGCCTGTCCGGGGCGCCAGCCTTGTGGGCAAGGGTAGCGACGTGATCATGAACATCGACATGGTAGGCCAGAACCTGGATATGGGCCAGGGAATGTGCGGATCTTCCAGCGGCAGTGTGCCCACCAACGTGGGTCAGCCCATGATCCGCGTATCTTCCATCACCGTGGGCGGCAGATAAGGAGGAAGGATTATGGATTATCAGGCATTTAAAAATGCGGTGGCCCAGGCTGCCCAGGCACAGGGCATAACCGAATACGAGCTGTACTACGAATACTCCGAGGGCACCACGGTCGAAATATTCCAGCAGGAGATCGGTGAGTTTTCTTCCCATACCGAGGGCGGTGTTTGCTTCCGCGCCCTGGTTGAGGGGAAAATGGGCTACGCCTCCACCGAGGACCTCAGCGAGGCTTCCGCTGCAGCTCTGGTCTCCAGAGCCGTGGACAATGCCTCTGTGCTGGAGACCGAAGAACAGGAGTTTCTGGGTGAGGGGGGACAGGTTTACCAGACGGTTGAGCGGGAGACCTATGCCCTTCCCTCCACGGAGACGATTATTTCCAAGGCTATGGAGCTGCAGAAGGCCCTGTACGCGGCGGACCCCGCCGTCATCGACGGTACTTCTTCCGAGGCCATTGCCACCAAGGGCGAGATCGCTATTTTCAACTCCAAGGGTCTGGATCTGCACTATGAGAATACTGCCTTTATCACCGTGGCGGTGGCAGTCGTGTCTGACGGTACCGAGATGGACAACGACTACGAGGTGAAGGTGGGAGATCCCGACAAGCTGGAGCTTCAGAAAATTGCTGCCGATGCCGCCGCAAGCGCCAAGGCAAAGCTGGGAAGCGACGTAGCGCCCACCGGCGCATATCCCGTGGTGTTTGCTCCCTCTGCCGTGGCATCCCTGTTGGGAACCTTCAGCAGCGTGTTCTCCGCCGAAAATGCCCAGAAGGGCCTTTCCAAGCTGAAGGGGAAAGAGGGCGAGCAGATCGCCTCTCCCGCAGTTACACTGGTGGATGATCCCTTCTATCAGGACAGTCCCATGCCCATGCCCTTCGATGCGGAAGGCACCCCCACCTACAGAAAGAATGTGATCGAGGACGGCAAGTTCTGCACCCTGCTGTACAACCTGAAGACTGCTGCAGTGGACGGCAAAAAGTCCACCGGCAACGGATCCAAGGGCTCCTATGCGTCCAGCGTAGGCACCTCTCCCTTTACCATGTACCTTGCGCCCGGCACCCTTACCGAGGAGGAGCTGCTTGCCAAGGCCGGAAACGGTGTGTATATCAATTCCCTGGGCGGCCTCCATGCCGGCGCCAACCCCATTTCCGGCGACTTCTCCCTGCAGAGTGCAGGCTTCCTGATTGAGAACGGCAAAAAGACCACTCCGGTGAAGTCTTTCACCGTGGCAGGCAACTTCTATGACCTGCTCAAGGGCATTACCTGTGTGTCCAATACCGTGGAGCTGCCCATGGCAACCTCCCAGACCGCTTTCGGATCTCCTGCCATTTTGGTGGAGGGATTGTCTGTCGCAGGCAAGTAAACTGCAATTCGCACAAACTGTGGTGCCAAATCACGGGAAAAATCCGTGATTTGGCACCATTTTTTGACAGAAAATGCATGACAGAGAAAAAAACTTGCAAAAAGGTGTTGCGAAATGAGAATTTGTCTGGTAGAATAACAATGCTTTTTTGAAATTGTACAATGGAAAGGATACAATGAGATGAGTTACGTAGATGAAATCATGGACAAAGTGGTCCGGGAAAATCCGGCCCAGCCCGAATTCCACCAGGCAGTTCAGGAAGTTCTGGAATCCCTGCGGGTGGTGATCGACCGCAACGAGGAGACCTACCGTCGGCAGGCTCTTCTGGAGCGGCTGGTGACCCCTGAGCGGCAGATCCTGTTCCGGGTCCCCTGGGTGGATGACAAGGGCCAGGTTCGGGTAAACAACGGCATGCGCATTCAGTTCAACAGCGCCATCGGACCCATCAAGGGCGGCCTTCGGCTCCATCCCTCTGTCAATGTGGGGGTGGTTAAGTTCCTGGGCTTCGAGCAGATCTTCAAAAATTCCCTCACCGGCCTGCCCATCGGCGGCGGCAAGGGCGGATCTGATTTCGATCCCAAGGGCAAGTCTGACCGGGAAGTGATGGCCTTCTGCCAGAGCTTCATGACTGAGCTGTACAAGTATGTGGGTGCCAACATGGACGTTCCTGCCGGTGATATCGGCGTGGGTGCCCGGGAGATCGGCTATCTGTACGGCCAGTACAAGCGCCTCACCGGCCTGTACGAGGGCGTGCTCACCGGCAAGGGCCTGTCCTACGGCGGCAGCCTGGCCCGGAAGGAGGCCACCGGCTACGGTCTGCTTTATCTGACCGATGAGATGCTCCGCTGCAACGGCAAGAGCCTGGAGGGCAAGACCGTGGCGGTTTCCGGTGCCGGCAACGTGGCCACCTATGCCATTGAAAAGGCATGGCAGTTGGGCGCCAAGCCCGTGACCTGCTCCGATTCCACCGGCTGGATTTATGATCCCGACGGTATCGACGTGGAGCTGCTGAAGCAGGTGAAGGAAGTGCGCCGGGCACGTCTGACCGAGTATGCGGCAGCCCGTCCCTCTGCAGTCTACCACGAGGGCAAGGGCGTCTGGACCGTGAAGTGCGATGTGGCGCTGCCCTGTGCCACCCAGAATGAGCTGGGCCTGGAGGATGCCAAGGCACTGGTTGCCAACGGCTGCTTCGCCGTCTGTGAGGGCGCCAATATGCCCACTACCCTGGATGCAACCAAGTACCTCCAGGACAGCGGAATCCTGTTCTGCCCGGGCAAGGCTGCCAATGCCGGCGGCGTGGCTACCTCTGCACTGGAAATGAGCCAGAACAGTGAGCGTCTGAGCTGGACCTTCGAGGAAGTGGACAGCAAGCTGAAGAACATTATGGTCAATATTTTCCACAATCTGGACGATGCCGCCAGAGAGTACGGCATGGAGGGCAACTATGTTGCCGGTGCCAACATCGCCGGTTTCCTGAAGGTCGCCGACGCCATGCTGGCCCAGGGCGTGGTGTAAGATTCCCCAAGAGACAAAGAATCCCGAACTTTTCAGTTCGGGATTCTTTCAGTCTGAGAGATTCCGGTCAGGTCCCGGATGACCTGAGAGGCCAGGATCAGACCCACAGCACCGGGGACAAAGGAAACGGAGCCGGCAATGGCATTTTTGCCGGGGTGCTCCCGACGAAGCTGTTCCATCATTTCTTCGCTGACGGCAGGCTCCCGGGGAATCTCGGTGGAATATACCACCTTCAGTTTCCGGATGCCCCGCTTCTTGCACTCCTTGCGCATGATCCGGGCCAGGGGGCAGACAGAGGTCCTGGAAATGTCCGCCACCCGGAACGCGGTGGGATCCAGCTTGTTCCCTGCGCCCATGGCGCTGATGATGGGGGTCCCTGCCGCCTGACACAGTTCCGCCAGAAGAAGCTTGGAGGAGATGGTGTCAATGGCGTCGATCACATAGTCATACCGGGGAAAATCGAATTCTGCCGCGTTTTCTCCGGTGAAAAAGCAGTTGTAGGTCCGCACCTGAATGGCGGGGTCAATGTCCAGAATCCGGTCCCGGGCCACCTCCACCTTGGGCTTTCCCAGGGTGCTGTGAAGGGCGATGATCTGCCGGTTCAGGTTGGACAGACTGACGGTATCGTTGTCCACCAGGTCAAGCTGTCCCACGCCGCTGCGGGCAAGAGCTTCCGCGGCGTATCCGCCCACGCCGCCTACGCCGAAAACGGCTACCCGACAGTGCCGCAGGCGTGCCAGGCTTTCGCTGCCCAGCAGCAGTTCCGTTCGTTCATATTGCATAGCGGCTCCTTATTTTGCGGAAAGGTCAACGGCCTTGCGCAGAATGGACAGGGGAGGCACCTGGCAGGGCAGCTTCATCGTAAATACTATCTGAGGTGTGCGAACCTCGTCCAGGGCATTGCCGTCTGCGTCTTTCAAATCCTCCGCCGTGACGGACACGGAGGGCATATCCGGCCCGATCAGGTCCAGGGCATCTCCCCCCGAGAACTTGTTCCGCAGACTGCACCGGGCGGTACCGTCCGGATCGCAGCTTTCTACCACGGCACAGATCTGCCACTGCCGGACATACCGGGAATTCTCAGTGTACTGGCCTGGCTGACCGTAGTAAAAGCCGGTGGAGTAGATCCGGTGGGAGACACGCTCCGTTTCCTCCCGCCAGCGGGGATCCACCGGACGTCCCGCAGCCACGTCGTCAATGGCATGGCGATAGGCGGCGGTGACGATGGCGGCGTAATAGGCGGATTTTGCCCGGCCTTCGATCTTGATGCAGTCCACCCCGGCATCCATCAGATCCTTCAGGTGGTCGATCATGCACATATCCCGGGAATTGAGGATGTAGGTGCCCTTTTCGTCCTCGAACACCGGGAAATACTCCCCGGGACGCTTTTCTTCCATCAGGGCATACTGATAGCGGCAGGGCTGGGCGCAGGCACCCCGGTTGGAATCCCGGCCGGTCATGTAATTGGACAGCAGACAGCGGCCGGAATAGCTGACGCACATGGCGCCATGGCCGAAGGTCTCGATTTCCAGCTCCGGGGAGGTTTTCTGCCGGATGGTGCGGATCTCCTCCAGGCTGCATTCCCGTGCCAGCACCACCCGCTTGGCGCCCAGGTCAAACCAGGCCTGCGCACAGGCATAGTTGGCGATGGACTGCTGGGTGGAGATGTGCCGGGCACAGTGGGGGGCATACCTGCCTGCCAGGGTAAATGCTCCCAGATCTGCCAGGATCAGGGCATCCACTCCGGCATCGTCCAACTGCTCCAGATAGGCGGGCAGGTCATCCGCCTCTTCGTTCCGGGGCATGGTGTTCACAGTCGTGTGGACCTTGACTCCGTGGCTGTGGGCGTATTGTACCGCTTTGGGCAGCTCCTCCGGGGCGAAATTCCCGGCGAAGGAGCGCATTCCGAAGGAGGTGCCGGCCAGGTACACCGCATCGGCACCGTAGGCGACAGCCATCCGCAGGCGCTCAAAGTCACCTGCGGGGCTGAGAAGTTCCAGTTTAGTCATTCCCCAGTGTGGCGGCATAGGCTTCGTGCTCAGCCAGGGTCTCGGAGAAGTGATGCGCGCCTTCCTCCTTGTTGTAGATGAAATAGTGGTAATCGGTGTCGTCGGGGTCCAGAGCCGCGTAGAGGCTGTTTCTTCCGGGGTTGGCAATGGGGCCGGGGATCAGACCCATATGGGTGTAGGTGTTGTAGGGGCTGTCAAGCTGCAGGTCCTCTGCGGTCAGCTCATGGTTGCTGGCGCCGCCCAGGGCGTAGTACAGGGCTGCATCGCTGTTCAGGTAGGGATAGTTCTGCAGGTCGGTCAGGCGGTTGTAGAAAACGGAGGAAATAGTGTAGCTTTCCAGCACACCGGCGCTTTCCTTTTCAATGAGGGAGGCAATGGTGACGATCTTCCGGATGTCAAAGTAGTGCTCCTCGATATAATCCTCGTCGTAGCCGTTCCACCGCATTTTTTCCGCCATCCGTTCGTTTAGGGTGACGATCTGCTCCCGCATATCCTCGTCGAAGCGATAGCTGAAGTTGTCCAGCAGCTTTTCCAGTACCCGGCGGGGCTCGTCGTTGGTGTAGAATTGATAGGTGTCCGGGAACAGGAAGCCCTCCAGACAGTATTCCGAACCTCTTTCCACCCCTTCCAGGAACCAGTAATCGTCCAGTTCGCCGTCGGCGGCGTATTCCCGCAGAGCCTGGGCAGAGCAGACGTTGTTTTCTTCCAGAAGGTTGAAGATTTGGCGGCAGCTATATCCCTCGGGAATCATCACTTCCACCTCTTCCCGGGCATCGGAATAGGTCCCCATGGCGTTGACCAGGGCGTGGTAGTCGTACAGGGTGTTCAGGGTGAAGGTACCGGTGCTGATTTTTCCCTTTTCCTCCACCTTTGCCAGCTTGGCATACTCCAGGAACAGCTTGGGATAGCGGATCAGGCCCCCCTGCTTCAGCTTGGCGGCAATGGCCTCCAGGTCATCGTCGGGAGCAATGGTGATGGTGACCACATGGTCCTCCCGGCCGAAGGCCAGAACGTCGGCGGCACAGACCCAGGCCAGACGGCCCAGGGACACGCCGATGGCCACCACCAGCAGCAGCCAGACCGCTGTGGAGAGAATATGGGGGATCCCCAGGAAGCCGTAGCCGGCTCTGGGTGCGGGACGACGCTTGCGCACCGGCTCCTCGGGGGCCGGTTCCTCATCCTCCTGCCCGGAAAGGGAGGGCATGACCTGGGGGATGGGAGAAGTATGGAGGTTGTCAACCACCTCCGGGCCGGAAAGCTGCTCCTTTTCGGAAGGAACCATCTCCTGGTGGTCCTGGGGAGGAACGGGATCGGCAGTCTCCTCCGGAAGGGGGGAGGAAGCCTCCGTGTGGTCGCCGGAGATCAGCGCTTCTGCCTGCGCCATCAGGGATTGAAAGGTGTCGGTATGGGTATCCGGTGTGCCGCCTGCCGGCTCATTGCCGGGGGTAACCGGGGTTTGATTGTTTTCCATGTTAGCCTCCTGTCAGGAAGTGTGGATTCTCTTTCCGGCACGGACGGGGCCTTTCCGGCCGAAGTGCCGGAGAAAGGCAGGGATCCCTGTCCGGAAGGACATACAGATCCATGATATTATAGGATACCACAGTTTTGGGTTTTTGTCCACATCCGGCCTGTGGATAATTGTGAATTTTTCGGAAACGGAAGAAAATGGAAAGAATGAACGGAAAAATTCTGCACAAGCTATGGCAGAAGAAAGGAGGAGAGCGTATGAATTGCGAAGCAAACAAGAGTATTGAATGCACCGTAACAAGCTGTGCAAACCATTGCGCCGGTGAGAACTACTGTGCCCTGGATCACATCCTGGTGGGCACTCAAGAGGCGGATCCCAAGGACATCCGCTGCACCGACTGCGAGTCCTTCCGAAAGAGATAACCTCCGGCGGCGGATTCTTCCGCCGCATTTTCTTGCTTTTCGGAGGGGAGTGTGCTATGCTGTTCCCGGAAAGCGGAAAGTTTAAAAATCGTTTTGCGGAAATACATATTTTTTTCATAATTCCGGCTTATATTGACGATAAACAAATCCAACGGGAGGTATGGATGATGGATTTCAATGAAAACGAAATGGAACGGGAACCGGAAAACGAGGCCGTTTCCTCCAATGAGACGGCAGAGGTCTCCGATCATATGTCCCAGGCCGGTTCGGAGCCGTCCGACCGGGAAACGGAAGCCTGTGATAATAGAAGAGATCCTGCCGGGAAATCTCCCTGGGATCCGTATTATACCGGCCGGAACGACCGGGGCTTCCGGGAGCAAGCGCCTGTCCACCCTGTTCCGAAAAAGAAAACGGGGGTTGGCAAGCGCATTGCGGCTGTGGCTGCAGCCCTCCTGATCGTAGCAGGCTGCTGCGGCGGTACCGCCGCGGCAATGAACGGCTACTGGGAAAAGGAAAGCGCCCAAATGTCCGCAGACTTCCGGCAGCAGCTTGCCGCCCTGGAGAGCAAGGTGTCGGAGCTGGAGACGAAGGCGGCTTTGGGGAGCGGTGTGTCCGTTTCCGGAACGGCATCCGCGGACGGGCTGACTCCTGCCCAGGTGTATGCCCGAAATGTCCGCAGTGTGGTGGCAATCTCCGCCAACCAGAAGACCACCAATGTATACGGCCAGGTGTCGGAGACGGCATCCTCCGGCTCCGGCTTCTTCCTCACCTCTGACGGCTATGTGGTGACCAACCATCATGTCATTGAGGGTGCTTCCAATCTGACGGTGATCACCTATGACGGCACCGAGTATCCCGCGGTGCTGGTGGGCTCCAACGCCACCAACGACGTGGCCCTGCTGAAGGTCGAAGGAGAGAACTTCCCGGCAGTCACCATCGGCAGCAGCGACGATCTCATTGTGGGAGACATGGTGGTGGCCATCGGCAATCCCCTGGGAGAGCTGACCTCTACCCAGACCGTAGGCTATGTCAGCGCCAAGGACCGGACCATCAACATCGATGGAACCTACATTGATATGCTGCAGACCGACGCGGCCATCAACGCCGGAAACTCCGGCGGCCCTCTGTTCAATATGAAGGGAGAAGTGGTGGGCATCACCTCCGCAAAGTACTCCGGCAGCACTTCCAGCGGCGCCACGATTGAGGGCATCGGCTTTGCCATCCCCATTGACGATGTCATCGGCATGATCTCGGATCTGCAGCAGTACGGTTATATCACCGGTGCCTACCTGGGTGTCATGGTTCGCAGTATGGATACGGAAACGGCTGCCATGTACAATCTGCCGGTGGGCGTGTACGTGGAATCCGTGACGGAGGGAAGCTGTGCGGAGACTGCCGGACTGAAATCCAAGGATATCATCATCGGTATGGGAGAGGATGAGATCTCCGGATACACGGATCTGGCCCGCGCCCTGCGGAAGTATAAGGCCGGCGATACCACCACGATTCGGGTCTACCGCGGAGGCACCGAGCTGACCCTGACGGTGACGCTGGACGAGAAGCCCCATGAAGACACCACGGCGCAGCAGACTCCGGCACCGGATGACAGCGGCGTACCGGAAAACGGCAGCTACGACGAGTGGTACCGTTATTTCGAGCGGATCTTCGGCAAGGGCGAGGACGACGAATAAAGACGAAAAACATCGGTTTGGAATGGCACGGCTCGTCACCGTGCCATTCCGTCTGCACTGCCCAGCCGATTATCCGTCGAGAAATTGAGGGTTGCCTTTTTGAACGGAGTGTGCTATGGTATAGCATATTTTCGGAAAGGAGCGCGTATCCTGTGTGGGGCGTATACTGATTGCGGACCGGGATCCGCGATTTTCGCTGGCGCTGGCCCAGATCCTGGCCCCTATGCATACGGTCGTCCCGTGTGAAAACGGTGCCCAGGTACAAAGCCGGCTGCTGTCGGGGAAGTGGGATGTGCTGGTACTGGACCTGATGCTTCCCGGCTGGGACGGCATCGGAATGGTCAGACTGGCAAGGACCATGGCTCCGGGAGCCGCCATTGTTTTGACCACAGCCTTTTGCAGTCCGTTCCTTCTGAAAGCCCTGAAGGAGTACCGGGTTGCCTACATTCTCCAGAAGCCCTGCCGTCCGGAGGCGGCGGCGGAACGGGTGCAGGATCTGCTGGGCAGGCCCTGTCCGGAGGTGACACCGGAGAAAGCGGCGGTGAATCTGCTGTCCACTCTGGGAGTGCCCCATCGTGCCCAGGGATACCGCTGCCTGCGGGAGGCTCTGGTCCGCATCTTCCGGGAGCCGGAGAAAGACATCGGCCCATGGGTATTTGAGATTCTGAGCGAAACCCGGGGCGGGAGCCGTCAGCAGGCAGTCAAATCTGCCCAAAGCGCCCTGAATGCGGCGTGGAAAGCCCGGTATGAGCCGCTATGGCGGGCGTATTTTCCGGATGCGCCCGATGAAAGACCCACGGTGCGGCAGTTTCTGGATATGGCAGGCAGACAGTATGCAAAAACTATTCAATCCAAGGAATAAGGGGACAATTATGGGAAAATACGAACGAAAAAGAGAGCGAAAGCCCCGGAAAGTGCTGCTGATCGGTTTGGCAGTGGTTCTGACGGTGGTTTTGTGCCTGGTTTTGGCGGCAGGGATCCTGCTGGGAAGAATCAAACGGGCGGACAATAGCCTGCCCTGGCTGACCCAGGAGGATCTGGACCGGCTGCTGGGCAGGGAGACCGAGGCGGTGCCGGATGACGCGGTGATTACCGACGGCGTGGAATTCGACAATCTGAACGGAGAGCTGATCGGCGCCGAGGACGGGATCTTCAATGTGCTGCTCATCGGCCAGGACCGCCGGCCCGGAGAGGGACGGACCCGATCCGATGCCATGATCCTTTGCACGATCAATAAGAAAGAAAAAACCATCACCATGACCTCTTTTTTGCGGGATTTGTATGTGGAGATTCCCGGCTATCTGAGCAACCGGCTGAATGTACCCTATGTGCTGGGCGGCATGGAACTGCTGGATCAGACGCTGGAGCTGAACTACGGGGTACATGTGGATGCCAACATTGAGGTGGATTTTTCCGGGTTTGAAAGCGTGATCGATGCCCTGGGCGGCGTGGATGTGTACCTGACGGAGGAGGAAGCCGACTACATCAACAACCGATCCAGCGACCGGATTGCCGAGTCCTATTTCGACTACACGGAAGGCGTCCAGAGGCTGACCGGAGAGGCAGCCCTGGAATACTCCCGGATCCGGTATCTGGACAGTGATTTCGGCCGCACAGGCCGGCAAAGGGCCGTGCTGACGGCGGTGATCGAAAGCTGCAGAAATGCGGGAGCATCGGAGCTTACCGCCATGGCCACCAAGCTCCTTCCCATGGTGACCACGGATATGACCAATACGCAGATCCTCAGCTGCATTCTGGAGTACGCTTCCATTCTGAAGGACTGCACCATTGTGACCCAGCGGATCCCGGTGGATGGCTCCTATTACAACGCCTATATCGACGGCATGGCGGTGCTGGTGGCAGACCGGGAGGAAAACTACAACTTCCTGAAGGAAACCCTTTCTCCGGAAAAATGATTCCATAGACCGTGGACGCCTGTTTTGGAGCGCCGGACCCTGGGTCCGGCGCTCCTTTTCGTTTTGCGGGAGGATTTTTGACGGGATATCAGCCCAATTACCCGGATAAATCCGGAGAAAACCCGCCGAAATGAAAACATACTTGCAAACGAAAGGATTTTTGCTATAATAAGACTGCATTGCTGTATACATTTTCCTTGCAGGAGTCGGAAAGAAGGGATTCCAATTGAAAACCAGCGAAAGACTGTCCCGCATCTGGAAGGGGAACCGGAGAACCCGGCTCAGTCCCTCTCAGATCATTGCCCTTGCTTTTGCGGCCATCATCGCCTTGGGAACGGTGCTGCTCTGCCTGCCGATTGCCTCCCGCAGCGGACAGTCCTGCGGTTTCCGGCCGGCGCTGTTTACGGCGACCTCCGCCACCTGCGTTACGGGACTGGTGCTCTATGACACCTGGAGCCAATGGAGCGGATTCGGCCAGGCGGTCATCCTCTGCATGATCGAGATCGGCGGCCTGGGCTTTATGTCCGCCGCATCCTTTGTGTTGTTTGTCCTTCGGAGAAAAGTGGGTCTGCGGCAGCGCATGGTCATCGCCCAGGCATTGAGCCTGAACGAAATTGAGGGTGCAGTCCGCTTGCAAAGATCGGTGCTCCTGATCAGTCTGATCCTGGAAACCGGAGGCGCCTTGATCCTTACCTTGCGTTTCTGGCCGGCTTACGGCTTTACAAGGGCGCTGCGGTGGGGGGTGTTCCACGCGGTTTCCGCTTACTGCAACGCCGGCTTTGATATTTTCGGTGCGCTGGAGCCCGGCTCCAGCATGATGCTTTTCCAGAACGACCCGGTAGTGCTTCTGACCCTCAGTGCCCTGATCATCATGGGTGGCCTGGGATTCTTTGTTTGGGAAGAGATCCTGGGAGGAAAGAAGATCAAGCAGTTCAGCGTGTACACCAAGCTGGTTCTGCTGATGACGGGCTGCCTTCTGCTTGGCGGAACGGTGCTGTTCTGTGTATTGGAGTGGTCCAACCCCGGAACGCTGGCGGGAATGAGCATTCCGCAGAAAATCCTCAACGGGTTTTTCCAGTCCACCACGGTCAGAACCGCCGGATTTGCCGCGGTGGATCAGAATCTGCTGACCAACGCAGGCAAGGGCTTGGCCATTGTCCTGATGATGATCGGCGGATCCTCCGGCTCTACGGCAGGCGGCGTGAAAACCGTAACCGTTGTGGTTTTGCTGCTCTTTATGGTCAGCCGATCCCGGAGAAAGAACACCGTGAGTGTTTTCAGGCACACCATTCCGGAAGGAAAGGTGCTGGATGCCATGACCATTATTTCCATCATGTCCGGCCTGGCGCTGTTTGGTGGGATCTTTATCAGCGCGACTTCGCCCGTTGCCTTTACCGATGCCTTGTTTGAGGCCGTGTCTGCCCTGGCGACGGTGGGCCTGACGGCGGGCACCACGGAAAAACTCAGCGTCGTGTCCCAGATCTTGATTATCATTTATATGTATTTCGGAAGAGTGGGCGTTCTGACCATCAGTATGGGCTTCCTGTCAGGGAACCGTGCGGAGGAACGTTTCCGCTATGCATATACCAATCTATTGATCGGTTAACAGGAGGGAAACTATGAAAAGCTATTTGGTGGTGGGCCTCGGCCGATTCGGCTCCGAGATCTCCCGGCAGCTTTGCCGTCTGGGAAATGAAGTGCTGGCCATGGATACAAACGGTGAGGCGGTGCAGCGTATGGCACCGGAGGTAACCCATGCCGTAGTGGGGGATGCACGGGACAAGGACGTGCTGAAAGCGCTGGGCGCCCGGAATTTCGACTGCGCCATTGTAGCCATCGGTGATAACCTCAGCGCCTCCGTGCTGGCAACTATGAACCTGAAAGAATTGGGGATCCCCTGTGTGGTATGCAAGGCGTATGATGATACCCACCGCAGAGTCCTGCAGAAACTGGGGGCGGACCGTGTGCTGATCCCGGAGCAGGAGATTGCCTCCCGGCTGGCAAAGAGCCTTTCCAGCCGGAACGTGCTGGAGTACATCGAGCTTTCGGAGAACTACGGCATCGTGGAGATTGCAGCCCCCAAGAGCTGGGTGGGGCAGACCCTGAAGGAATTGAACGTCCGGGCAAAACTGGGCGTAAATATCATCGCCTTCCGGCGGGGCGGCAAGATCATGGTCGCTCCCGGTGCGGATTACCGGATCGACCCGGAGGACGTGGTGGTCATGCTGGGCGACAACCGCCAGATTGCGGCGGTTCAGAAGCTGTGAGAGAGGAACGGATTACTGCGCGGAAAAATCCCCTGCTGCAGCAGGTAAAACGACTGCTGACTTCCCGGAGAGAGCGGGAGGAAGCGGGGCTTTTCGTGGGCGATGGCACAAAGCTTTTGAAAGAGGCCGTCACATACTGGCCCGGTCTGGAAACGGTGATCCTGTCCGACGGCGTGGAGATCCCGGTGCCGGAGCAGGTGCGGCTGGTGCGGGTGCCGGAGGAAGTGATGGCTTCCGTTTCACCCATGCAGAGTCCCCAGGGGGCACTGTTTGTCTGCCGACTGCCGGAAAAGACCGACTGGAATCCCTGCAGCGGGATGCTGCTGCTGGACGGGATCCAGGACCCGGGGAATCTGGGTACCATTCTGCGGACCGCGGATGCTCTGGACATCCCTGTGGCGCTGCTGGAGGGCTGTGCCGATCCTTTCGGCCATAAGGCGGTGCGGGCATCCATGGGTGCCGTGTTCCGGATGCCGGTTCCCCAGGTTTCCTGGGAGGAGGCAAAACGGACCTTGGCTGCGCGGCAGATTCCGGTGGCGGTGACGGCCCTGTCGGACACGGCGGTGGACATTCGCCGGGCGGATCTGACTGGCATGGCGGTGGTCATCGGCAGTGAAGGCCGGGGCGTCCGGCAGGAGATCCTGGATGGGGCGGCCCGGAAGCTGATCATCCCCATGAATCCCCACTGCGAATCCCTCAATGCGGCAGCGGCATCGGCCATTGTCATGTGGCAGATGAAGCAATAAAGAAAGAAGGGGAAGGAAAATGCTGGTTCACTGGATCTGGTTTGCGCAGCTTGCCCTGGCGGACCGCTGGAAAACAGCGCTTTTGGAGCATTTTCACGACCCGGAAGATGTGTATTTCAGCGACAGCGCCGCGATGACTGCCCTGGGGCTTCCCCCGGAGGCGGCGGAAGCGCTGAAGGAGCAGGACCTGACCCGGGCGGAGGAGATCCTGGAGGAATGCGGCCGGCTGCGGGTGGGAATCCTGACCTATCGGGACGTTGCGTATCCGAACAGGCTGCGGAACATCCCGGATCCTCCCATGGTGCTGTACTACCAGGGCTGCCTGCCGGATTTTGACCGGACGGCAGCCATTGCGGTGGTGGGCACCCGGAACTGTACTGCCTACGGCGTGGGAACAGCCAAGCGGATGGGCTATCAGATTGCAAAATGCGGCGGTCTGGTGGTGTCCGGAGTGGCGGAAGGCATCGACGGAATGGCTATGCGGGGCGCACTTTCCGCCGGGAAACCGGTGGTGGGCGTACTGGGCTGCGGCGTGGATGTGGTTTACCCCAAAAACAACCGGGATCTGTATGAGGATCTTCGGAGCACCGGCTGCCTGCTGACGGAGTATCCTCCCGGAACGCCGCCGGTGGGCTGGCGTTTTCCCCGGAGAAACCGGATCCTCAGCGGCATTTGCTGCGGTGTTGTGGTTGTCGAGGCGCCGGAAAAGAGCGGAGCTCTCATCACCGCCCGCAGGGCGGCAGACCAGGGCCGGGACGTGTTTGTGGTGCCCGGAAATATTGACGTACCCTCCTGCGCAGGCAGCAATGCGCTGCTGCGGGAAGGAGCCATTGCCGTGTCCAGCGGCTGGGATGTGGTAAGCGAGTATGAAAACCGCTATCCCGTCACAAAGTATACCGGCGGAAACAGGCAGACCGGCTACGCCGACGAGATCCCGGAGCCGGAGCAGACCGGACGGGTGAAAGTGGCCCAAAAGGCGGAATCTCCCGTGCCCAAACCCAGAAAAAATGAAAAAGGGAACAAAAAAGACATTGACAACGGGAAAAACATCCCGTATAGTGATTGGAATGACAGAATTTCCTTCCTGTCGGAGACGGAAAGGAAGATCGTCCGGATCCTGGAATCCGGAGAAGCACCGGTGGATGAGGTCATCGCCGGCTGCGAAGGTCAGCCCGGTGCGGTGCTGGCAGCGCTGACCCTGCTGGAAATCAAGGGGATCGTCAAGCGGCTGCCGGGAAAGCGTGTGAAGCTGGGCGACCGGTAAGTTTATCTTTTTTGGAGGAATTCCATGGCGAAACCATCAAATCTGGTGATCGTGGAGTCACCGTCAAAGGCCAAAACCATCGGGAAATATCTCGGCAGCGATTATCTTGTGAAGGCCAGTATGGGACACCTGCGGGACTTGCCCAAAAGCACTATGGGTGTGGATCTGGAGCATGGGTTTACCCCGGATTACCGCCCCGTGGAAGGAAAAGAAGAACTGATCAGCCAGCTTCGTGCCGCGGCCGAATCGGTGGATACGGTATATCTTGCAACCGACCCTGACCGGGAAGGAGAAGCCATTTCCTGGCACCTGAAGGAGCTTTTGAACCTCAGCGATGAAAAAACCTTTCGGGTGACCTTCAACGAGATTACCCAGCGGGTGGTCCGGGAGTCCATTGCCCACCCCAGAGATATTGACTACGACCTGGTGGATGCCCAGCAGACCCGTCGAATTCTGGATCGGATCGTGGGCTATCAGCTCTCCCCGCTGCTGTGGAAAAAGGTCCGCAGGGGCCTGTCGGCAGGACGTGTGCAGTCTGTTGCCACCCGGCTGGTGGTGGAGCGGGAGCAGGAGATCCGGTCGTTTGTGCCCCGGGAGTACTGGTCCCTGGATGTGAAGCTGGACCGGATCGGCAAGCCCGGCAGCTTCCTTGCCCACTACTACGGCGAGGAGAAAAAGCGGGAGCTGGAATGCGAGGCGGATGTGGATGCCATCCTCCGGGACATCGACGGACAGGAGTTCACGGTGACCGGGGTGAAAAAAGCGGAGAAAAAGCGGACTTCCGCGCCTCCCTTTACCACCTCCACCCTGCAGCAGGAGGCATCCCGGAAACTGAACATGACCCCCAAGCGCACCATGGCCATTGCCCAGCAGCTATATGAAGGCGTGGACGTGGATGGCGAGGGCACGCTGGGCCTGATTACCTATATGCGTACCGACTCCCTGCGGCTCAGTGATGAGGCCATGGATGCGGCGGCTTCCTTGATCAAAAACCGCTACGGCGCCCGGTATTATTATGGAAAACACCATGTATACAAGACCAAATCCGGCGCCCAGGATGCCCACGAGGCCATCCGCCCCACCCATGTGGAGCTGGATCCCGAGCGGATCGAACAATCCCTGACCAAGGACCAGTACCGGCTGTATAAGCTGATCTGGAGCCGTTTCCTGGCTTCCCAAATGGCCAATGCGATCTATGACACGGTGTCCATTGAGACGGAATGCGCAGGGCATCTGTTCCGTTCCAGCCATCAGAGCCTGCAGTTTGCCGGCTTCATCGCCCTGTACGAAGAGGGAAAGGATGACGAGACGGAGGTGGTCAGCTCCCCACTGCCGGATCTTCTGGAAGGGGAGAAGGCCAAGGTGTCGGAATGCCGGAAGGAACAGCACTTCACCCAGCCTCCTGCCCGTTACTCGGAGGCCACTCTGGTGAAGGCCATGGAGGAGAAGGGCGTGGGCCGTCCCTCTACCTATGCCTCCACGGTGTCCACCATCGAGGACCGGGAATATGTCAGCAAGCAGGACAGGCGTCTGGCACCTACGGCGTTGGGGGAAGTGGTGACGGATCTGATGATCCAGCGGTTCACCGACATCATCGATGTGGAATTCACCGCCAATATGGAAAAGAAACTGGATGAGGTGGAGGAAGGCAAGCGGAACTGGAAGGAGCTGCTGGCCGAATTCTACCGGGACTTCCACCGGGAAATGGAAGAGGCGGAGCAGGCCCTGGAGGGCGTGCGGATCAAGGTGCCGGACGAGCAGACCGATGAGGTCTGCGAGGTGTGCGGCCGGAATATGGTCATCAAAATAGGCAGGTTCGGCAAATTCCTGGCCTGTCCCGGTTTCCCGGAGTGCAAAAACACCAAGCCCATCGTGGAACGGATGCCCGGACGGTGCCCCAGGTGCGGCAGCGGAATCCTGAAGCGCACCTCCAAAAAAGGCTATGCCTATTATGCCTGTGAGCGGGGGGCGGAATGCGGCTTTATGACTTGGGATGTTCCTACGGATCAGGATTGCCCCTCCTGCGGCCAGACCATGTTCAAAAAATCCGGAAGAGGCCGGATGAAACCCTTCTGTGTCAACGAAAACTGCGTGAATTTCCTGCCGGAGGACCAGCGGGGATACTATAAAAAGAAGAATGCGGAGTCCGGAGAGGAAACCGCCGGGGCAGAGGAGACCGGAGAGAAGCCCAAGGCTTCTGCCAAAAAAACCGCGCCCCGGAAGACCGGCAAAACCGCATCCGGAAAACCCGCCCCGAAAGCATCCGGGACGAAAAAAACCGGAAGAAAGACGGCGAAAACGGAGGGAACCGGCAAATGACCGGAGTAAAAGTGATCGGAGCCGGACTGGCCGGTTCGGAAGCGGCTTGGCAGCTTGCCCAGCGGGGAATCCCGGTGGAGCTGACGGAAATGAAACCCGTGAAACTGACGCCTGCCCACCACAGTGCAGATTTTGCGGAGCTGGTGTGTTCCAATTCCCTGCGGGGAGACCGGCTGGAGAACGCCGTGGGCCTTCTGAAGGAGGAGCTGCGGATTCTGGGCAGCCTGATTTTGGAATGCGCCGATGCCACCCGGGTGGAGGCCGGCGGATGCCTGGCGGTGGACCGTCAGGGCTTTTCCGCCATGGTGACGGAAAAGATTCGCAGCCATCCCAATATCACGGTGACCTGCAAAGAGGTGACGGAGATTCCGGAGGGCCCGGTGATCATTGCCACTGGTCCTCTGACCTCCGATGCACTGAGTCAGGCCATCGGCAGCTATTTCGGAGAGGATTATCTTCACTTTTTTGACGCGGCGGCACCGCTGGTGACGGCGGAGTCCGTGGATATGGATCAGGCCTGGTGGCAGTCCCGGTACGATCGCGGAAATGCAGATTATGTAAACTGCGCCATGAACCGGGAGGAGTATGAAGCCTTCATCCGGGAGCTTGTCCGTGCCGAGGAGGCGCCGGTCCACGGCTTTGAGGATCGGAACGTGTTTGAGGGCTGCATGCCGGTGGAGGTGATGGCCCGCCGGGGCATGGAAACTCTGCGCTACGGGCCCCTGAAGCCGGTGGGATTGACCGATCCCCGGACCGGCAGGGAGCCGTATGCGGTGGTTCAGCTTCGGCAGGACAATGCCCAGGGCAGTATCTTCAACCTGGTCGGCTTCCAGACCCACCTGAAATTCGGGGAGCAGAAGCGGGTGTTTTCCATGATTCCCGCCCTGCGCAATGCGGAGTTCGTCCGCTACGGCGTCATGCACCAGAACACCTTCCTCCAGTCTCCCAAGCTGTTGGATCGCTTCTATGCGGACCGCCGGAACCCCATGGTTGCCTTTGCCGGGCAGATGACCGGTGTGGAGGGCTATGTGGAGAGCACCGCTTCCGGATTCCTGGCGGCGGTGGCCATGGCGGCAAAAGTGAAGGGTACGGAGATTCCGGACTTTCCCAAAACAACGGCAATCGGGGCTTTGGGACGGTACATTAGTGACGGAACGGTGACGGATTTCCAGCCCATGAATATCAATTTCAGCATTATCGCACCGCTGGAGCAGCGGATCCGCAAAAAGGCGGAAAAGAACCTGGCCATTGCCAACCGTTCCCTGGAGATCATTCGGGCAATGGCGGAATCCGGCGTGTAAGAAGCGCAAGATCAGAAAGAGGTGTGCATATGAAAATCATTTTGGATGCGATGGGCGGCGACCTGGCTCCGGAAGCACCGGTCATGGGTGCCATGGATGCAGCAAAGGAACTGGGAACCCAGATCGTTCTGGTGGGCCGGGGAGAGGAAATCCTGGATGTCCTGAAAAAACATGGCATCGAGAATCTTCCGGAAGGCATGGAGATTGCCAATGCAGACGATGTGGTGGATATGCACGACGATCCCGCGTCCGTGCTGCACAAGCGGAAGAATTCCTCCATGGTGATCGGCCTGAAGATGCTGTCCGACGGTATGGGAGATGCCTTCGTTTCTGCCGGCAGCACCGGTGCCCTTTTGACGGCGGCCACATTGCTGGTGCGGCGGGTGAAGGGTATTCGCCGGGCGGCGATGGGACCTGCCGTGCCCAACAAGGCCGGCGGAAAGACCGTGATTCTGGACTGCGGCGCCAATGCGGAGTGCACACCGGAGTTCCTGCTTCAGTTCGGCCTGGTGGGCTCTTTGTATGCAAAGGGCAGCCTGGGAGTGGAGAATCCCCGGGTGGGCCTGCTGAACATCGGCACCGAGGACAGCAAGGGAACCCAACTTCAGAAGGAGGCGTATGCGCTGTTGGAGGATGCCGGCAAGCAGGGACTGATCCACTTTGTCGGCAATGTGGAGGCCAGAGATGTGCCTCTGGGAGCCGTGGATGTGGTGGTGTGCGACGGCTTTTCCGGAAATGTGCTGCTTAAGTCCATTGAGGGTACAGCCATGTTCCTGGGCAGCCTGATTAAGAAGATGTTCAAGAAGAATGCGCTGACCATGCTGGGCGCAGTGCTCTGCAAATCCGGTATTTCGGACCTGACCAGGCTGCTGGACTACCGGGAGATCGGCGGAACGCCCTTTTTGGGGATCCGGAAGCCTGTCATCAAAGCCCACGGCTCCTCGGACCGTCTGGCTTTCCGCAATGCGGTGAAGCAGGCCATTGCCGCCGCGGAGAACAATCCGGCACCTGAGCTGGAGAAGATGCTGGCAAAGCTGGCGGCGGAAAAGGAGAGCAGCCATGATTAAGGATCTGGAGGAAGCCATCGGCTACCGTTTTCACAACATTACCCTGCTGCAGAATGCCCTTGCCCACTCGTCCTATGCCAATGAGCGGTGGCACAACAGCCTGGCCAGCAACGAGCGGCTGGAGTTTCTGGGAGATTCCGTTCTGGGAATGATCGTGGCGGAGTACTTATACCGGACTTTCCCCGGACGGCCGGAGGGAGAGCTGACCCGGATGCGGGCGGACATGGTCTGTGAGAGCACACTTGCCTCCGTGGCGAACCGGATCCGGCTGGGCAGCCACCTGCTGGTGAGCCATGGCGAGGAGCAGGGCGGAGGCAGAGAGCGCCCGTCAATTTTGGCGGACGCCGTGGAATCCATGATTGCTGCCATGTATCTGGACGGAGGAATCCAGGCTGCCAGGGCATTCATTCAGACCTTCATCCTGTCGGATGTGCCGGTGACCCGGATGCACCACACGGATTTCAAGACTGCCCTGCAGGAGCGGATCCAGCAGAAAAAGAATCAGACCATCAGCTACGAAACCATCAGCGAGTCCGGTCCGGATCACGACAAACACTTTGAGGTTGCGGTCAGCCTCAACGGGAAAGTGGTGGGCACCGGCAGCGGCAGCAGTAAAAAACGGGCGGAGCAGGCAGCAGCCCAGGCAGCCATAGAGGCCCTGTTCCCCAATGCATAACGTTTTTGCCCTGTGATGCGGAAGCATCACAGGGCATTTTTTGTGCTTTGTCCTCCGGCGAGCATCTGCCGATGCAAAAAAGGAAAGATAAACTTGCTTTTTGCAAGGTTTCCCAGTATAATAAATTGATTTCATATTGAATTCTGTCAGAGGTACATTGTGAATCTTAAATCCTTGGAAGTTCAGGGGTTCAAATCCTTTCCGGATAAAACCCTGATCCGCTTCGGTGATGACATCACCGCCATCGTGGGACCCAACGGTTCCGGGAAATCGAATATTTCCGATGCCATCCTTTGGGTCATGGGAGAGCAGAGCACCAAGACCCTCCGTGGCGCCAAAATGGAGGACGTGATCTTCGGCGGCACCCAGAAACGGGCGGCGGTGGGCTTTGCCGAGGCTACCCTGACCCTGGACAATTCAGACCGGGCCCTTCCCTACGATTCGGATGAGGTGATGATCACCCGCCGGTACTATCGTTCCGGCGACAGCGAATACTACATCAATCGCCAGTCTGCCAGGCTGCGGGATATCAACGAACTGTTTATGGACACGGGTCTGGGCCGGGAGGGCTACTCCAACATCGGTCAGGGCCGTATTGACGAGATTCTGGCGCTGAAAAGCGGAGACCGCCGGGAGATCTTTGAGGAGGCTGCCGGCATCTCCAAGTATCGTCACCGCAAGGAGGAGACGGAGCGGAGGCTGGCTGCCACCGATGACAACCTGATGCGGATCCAGGACAAGGTGTCGGAGCTGGAGCTGCAGTTGGAGCCGCTGAAGCAGCAGTCGGAGAAGGCCCGGCGCTACCTGGAGCTGAAGGAAGAACTGAAGGGCGTGGAAGTGGCCGTGTGGATGGACTCCCTGGACCGGCTTTCCGCCGCCGCGAAAAAGGCGGAGGAGGACTATGCCTCGGCGTCCTTTGTGCTGCAGCAGGCCCACAGCGACCTGGATGGGCTGTATGCCCAGGCCGACCACTACGGACAGGTGCTGCATCAGCGGGATGAGGAATTGGAAAGTGCCCGTGTTCGTGTGAATATGCTGGAGTCCACCCATCAGCAGTTGGATGGACAGATGGCGGTGCTCCGGGGCAACGTGGAAAACAACCATGCCAATATTTCCCGGCTGCAGGAAGAAATGCAGGGCCAGCAGGACCGGAACAACGGCCTTCAGGCCCAGATCGATCAGAGCCGCAGCCGTGTATCCCGGATCGACGAAGAATTGGAGCAGAAACGGCAGCGGATCGCTCAGTGCAGCAGGGATATGACGGCTGCAGCGGCCAACGCTCAGGGAATGACCCGCCGCTTTCTGGAACTGCGGGCAAGGGAGACCGGCCTGACGGCGGATCTGGCAGGCGTGGAGGCAGACCTGCGGAGCCTGGAGGAAAACCTCCGGCAAAGCGAAGAGCGGATGCACCAGCTTGACCGGGACGGTGCTTCCGGGCAGGAGCGGTTGGAGGAAATCCGAAAGGAACTGGAACTGAGAAGAAAGCGGCTCTCCCAGGCCCGGGATGCGGTCACTGCCGCCAACAATACCCTTTCGGGCTATGCCCTGCGGCAAAATGCCCGTGCCCAACGGGTGGAGACCCTGACGGAGCAGCTCCGGGAGGTCACCGCCAAATTGGAATCCGTTCAGGCAAGGCTTCGGGTGTTTCGGGCCATGGAACGGGATTTTGAAAGCTATCAGAAGTCCGTCCGTACCGTGATGAAAGAATCGCAGGCGGGCAGACTAAAGCATATCCACGGTCCGGTGTCCATGCTGATCCGCACGGAGGACAGCTACACCGTGGCCATTGAGATCGCCCTGGGCGGTGCCATGCAGCAGATCGTGGTGGACAGCGAGCAGGACGGCAAGGCCGCCATTTCGTTTTTGAAGCGCAGCGGCGCAGGCCGGGCCACCTTCCTGCCCTTGACATCCATCGCCGGCAGGGGACTGCAGGAAAGCGGTCTGGATACCTGCCGGGGCTTTGTGGGCATTGCCTCGGATCTGGTCTCCAGCAAGGACATCTATCGGCCCATTGTGGAGAATCTGCTGGGCCGGACGGTGATTGCGGAGGATCTGGATTGCGCCATTGCCATGGCGAACCGCTACCGCAGCCGGTTCAAGATCGTGACCCTGGACGGCCAGGTGATGAATGCCGGCGGTTCTATGACCGGCGGCTCTGTGAACAAGGACGCCGGCATCCTGTCCCGGGCCAATGAGCTGGAAAAGCTGACAGCCCAGGCCGGTGAGCTGGAAAAGCGTCAGGAGCAGGGGCGGACCCAGCTCCAGGAGGCCCAGCGGCAGTTGGGCGAGGTAGAATTCCAGAAAAAGACCGTGGAGGAGCAGCTTCGCAGCGCTCAGGAT
This sequence comes from Bacillota bacterium, assembly GCA_029224785.1. Classification (GTDB taxonomy): domain Bacteria; phylum Bacillota; class Clostridia; order Oscillospirales; family Oscillospiraceae; genus Faecousia. Next base: position 12,604 of record JAQXVF010000036.1, on the reverse strand, counting down.
GATGTTCTCCGGCTGGAAGGCGAGGAAAAACAGTACGGGGTGCTTTTGGAGGCGGTTTCCGACGCGGCGGAGAGCGCGGATCGGGAGCGGAAGTCTCTGGAGGAGCGGTGCAGCGCAGACCGGCAGCGCCGGGCGGCACTGCAAACCAAAAACCGGATGCTGGAGAGTCAGCGGTGCCAGATCCGGGAGGAACTGGCGACTCTGGAGGGCAGCCAGAGCGAGGCTGCGGAGGAATCCCGGAAGCATACGGAGCTTCTTTCTCAGCTTCGTTCGGAAGAAGCCGCCCTGGGGGCAGAGCGGGATACGGCCCTTGCCCACATTGAGGAGCTGCAGCAGCTTCGCAGCGCCATGGAGGGTGACCGCGGGAAGAAGGAATTGCTGCTGCAGACCATGCAGCAGGACAACCTCCGGCTGGAACAGGAGATCCTCCGCCTGACCGAACTGCAGCGGCAGAACGACCGGGATGCGGAGGCGCAGCGGGAAAACCTTTCCCGGGTCCTCGCAGCCAGAGCGGAGGCTGAGGCAGCAAAAACCCGCAGCGAAAAGGACGCTCAGGAGAAAAACAAGGATATCCTGAACATGGAGCGGGCCTGTGCCCTGCTGGAAAACAAGAAGATGGCTGCCTCCATGGAGGAAAAACAGATTATCGACAAGCTGTGGGATTCCTACGGACTGACGCCGGGTACGGCAGGGGAGCATCGGTCGGAGATTGAGTCCGCTGCCGCCGGAAGCCGGAAAATTGCGGAGCTGAAGCGGAAGATCACACTGCTGGGTACCCCAAACCTGGGCGCCATCGAGGAGTACGCCCGGGTAAACGAGCGGTACACCTATCTGACCGGCCAGCGGGACGATGTGCTCCATGCAAAGCAGGATCTGGAATCCGTTATCCGCAGCATCACCAAGGAGATGACCTCCATCTTTGTGGAGGAATTTGCCAAGATCAACACCTATTTCGGACAGACCTTTGAGGAGATGTTCGGCGGCGGCAGGGGACAGCTTTTGCTGGAGGATCCCAACGAGCCCCTGTCCTGCGGCATTGAGATCCGGGTCCAGCCCCCCGGAAAACAGCTCAAAACCATTACGCTGCTGTCCGGCGGTGAAAAGGCGTTTGTGGCCATTGCCCTGTATTTTGCCATTCTGAAGGTCCGGCCGACGCCCTTCTGTATGCTGGACGAGATTGATGCGGCCCTGGATGACCGGAATGTGGAGCGGTATTCCTCGTATCTGCGGAATCTGAGTGACAAGACCCAGTTCATTGTCATTACCCACCGCCGGGGCACCATGGAGGCGGCAGACGTGCTGTACGGCGTGACCATGCAGGAGCAGGGTATCTCCAAGCTGCTGCGGCTGGATCTGAACCAGATGGAAGAATACCTTGGAATTGGGGAATAAAGGAGAATAACATGGGATTTTTTGATAAGATCAAGGAAGGACTGACCAAGACCAGAAACGCAATGGCCTCCTCTTTGAGCAACGTGTTCGGCCTTTCCGAGATTGACGACGACTTTTATGACGAACTGGAAGAGAACCTGATCCTGGCGGATCTGGGCGTGGAGACCGCCTGCTATGCGGTGGAAAAGCTCCGGGCTGAGGTGAAAAAGCAGTATCTGACCAAGCCGGAGGAGGCGAAAAATGCCCTGAAGGAGATTCTGGTGGAGATGCTGAACGTGGGGGATACGGCGCTGAACCTGTCTACCACGCCTTCTGTGGTGCTGGTCATCGGCGTCAATGGTGTGGGAAAGACCACTACCATCGGCAAGCTGGCCACGCAGCTCGTCCGGGAAGGGAAGAAGGTCCTGATGGTGGCGGGCGATACCTTCCGTGCCGCCGCGGCAGACCAGTTGGAGATCTGGGCCCAGCGCTCCGGCGCTTCCATCGTCCGCCAGCATGAGGGAGCGGATCCCGCCTCCGTGGTTTTTGATGGCATCCAGTCCGCCAAGTCCAAGGGGGTGGATGTGATCCTGGTGGATACCGCCGGCCGGCTGCACAACAAGCAGAACCTGATGAACGAGCTGAACAAGATCAGCCGCATCGTGGAGCGGGAGCTGCCGGATGCAGCCCGGGAGGTGCTGCTGGTGCTGGACGGCACCACCGGCCAGAACGGCCTGATTCAGGCAAAGCAATTTAAGGAGATTGCAGGGGTTACCTCCATGGCGCTGACCAAGCTGGACGGCACCGCCAAAGGCGGCATCGTCATTGCGGTGGCCCACGCGCTGCAGCTTCCTGTGAAGTATATCGGCGTAGGAGAGCACGCAGAGGATCTGATGCCCTTCAACGCCCGGGATTTTGTGGATGCACTGTTTTGAGGAGAGAACATGAAAGTAGTCCTGGCAAGCAAAAACAAACACAAATTGGTGGAGATCAGCCGGATCGTGGAAAAGCTGGACATCCAGCTTGTGATCCAGTCCGATCTGGGCGTGGACATCGATGTAGAGGAGACCGGCACCACCTTTGAGGAGAATTCCTTCCAAAAGGCGGAGGCGGTCATGAAGGCCACCGGCCTGCCGGCCCTGGCAGACGACTCCGGCATTGCGGTGGATGCCCTGAACGGAGAACCGGGGATCTATTCGGCGCGGTACGGCTTCGATCCCTCCCTGGATGACTGGGGCAGACTGGAGCTGCTGCTGAAGAACATGGAAGATGTGCCCGATGGGCAGCGACAGGGGCAGTTCGTCTGTGTTATTACCATGGTGACACCGGACGGACAGATGATTCAGGCCCGGGGCGAGGCCCACGGAGAGATCCTGCGGGCACCGGTGGGAGAAAATGGGTTCGGCTACGACCCCATCTTCTTCTATCCGCCTTTGGGAAAAGGCTTTGCGGAGCTTTCCCCGGAGCAAAAGAACCAGGTGTCCCACAGGGCGGTGGCACTGAAGCTGTTTTATGAGAAACTGAAGGAGGCAGGATATGCTGACAAGTAAAGAAAGAGCGGAGCTCCGGGCCCTTTCCAATGGCATCGAGACCACGCTGATGGTGGGTAAGGGCGGCGTCACCGACGCAGTCATCGCCGAGGCGGAAAACCAACTGACCGCCCGGGAGCTGGTGAAGGGCAAGGTGCTGGAGGGCGCGCTGATGACTCCCCGGGAGGTGTCGGATGCCATCTGCCAGGCAACCGGAGCCGAGGGCGTTGCCGCGCTGGGATCCAAGTTCGTGATCTACCGCTTCAGCGAGAAGTGCCAGCAGGAGCGGAACCAGGTGGGACGGGCGAAGCGGAAGCCCACCCCTGTTTCCAAGTCCAATCCGGTGCGAAAGGGCGCACAGGCCCGTCGGATTGCGGCCAAGGCTCAGCGGGAGCAGCGGAATCAGTACTTCCGCCAGCAGGCCATTGAGCGTTCCATCGAGAAGGCAAGAGAAAAACAACTGCGGGATTCTGAATAATCCCGCCATCAGAGGGGAATGAAAATGGAGAGGATCGGATTGTTTGGCGGCACCTTCAACCCGCCGCACATCGGGCATATTCAGGCAGCAGTCAATGGGATGACCGCGCTGAAGCTGGATCGGATGCTTCTGATCCCCAGCAGGATCTCTCCCCATAAGCAGCTTCCGGACCACTCTCCCACGGCCCGGCAGCGGCTGGAAATGCTGCAGATCGCCGCAGAGGGCCTGGACCGGATCTGCGTATCGGACCTGGAGACCAGCCGGGAGGGGGTCAGCTATACCTGGCAGACCGTGGAGCTGGTTCGCAAGGCCCATCCGGATGCCCGGCTGTTCCTGTTTATGGGATCGGATATGTTCCTTTCCTTCCACCAGTGGCGGGAGGCGAAACGGATCATGGAGCAGGCTGTCCTGGCGGTGTTCTACCGGGGAGGAAAGGGTGAGATAAAGGCCGTCAGCGCACAGAAGGCTGCGCTGGAGCAGATCGGTGCCTCGGTAGAGCTGGTAAAAAACGATATCTGTCCTCTGTCCTCCACGGATGTGCGGCGGATGATCGCTTTCGGCTGCGGCGGCTCCTTCCTGCCGGCAGGGGTAGAAGCCTATATCCGTCGGCAGGGACTGTATCACTGCGGCGCGGATTTCCGGAACCTGAGCATGGACACTCTGGAAAAAGTGGTGGTGGGTCTGCTGAATCCCAAGCGGGTTGCCCATGTTCTGGGCTGCCGGGATACGGCGGCGGAACTGGCAAGACGGTGGGGCGCGGAGGAAACCGATGCTGCCCGGGCCGGAATGCTTCATGATGTAACCAAGGCGCTGCCCGGGGATCTGCAGCTTGCCCTGTGCCGGGAATACGGCGTCAGCCTGGATGAGTTTTCCCGGGAGAACCCCAAGACCCTTCATGCGCTGACCGGCTCTCTGGTGGCCCAACGGGTTTTCGGGGAGAATCCGGCGGTGGTGGATGCCATCCGGTACCACACCACGGGCAGGGCGAATATGGGCCTGCTGGAAAAGATCATCTATGTGGCCGATTATATGGAGCCCAACCGGGACTTCCCCGGGGTGGAACGGCTGCGGGAGCTGGCTGTTTCCGACATAGATGGGGCGCTGATGCTGGGACTGGAAATGACGCTGGAACACCTGCGCCGGCAGGGCAGTGTGCTTTCCCCGGAGTCGGCCCAGGCATTGGAGTATTTGAAATCACACCGGAAAGGATAAATATTATGTTAACTGCAAGAGAAGTTGCCCTGACCGTCACCAAAGCGCTGGATGATAAGAAGGGCATGGACATCAAGCTTCTGCGGATCGACCGGATCAGCAGTCTGGCGGACTATTTTCTGATCTGCACCGGCACCTCCAACACCCATGTCAAGACCCTGTGCGACTACGCGGAGTATACCATGGAGCAGCTGGGAGAGCCGATGCTGGGCCGGGAGGGCCACCGGGGCAACTCCTGGGAGCTGCTGGATTTCGGCAGCGTGGTGGTTCATGTGTTCACCGATGAGGCACGCAGGTTCTACAATCTGGAGCGCCTGTGGGCGGATGCGGAACAGGTGGACCTGAAGGATATTCTGGTGGAAGAAAACAAGTAAGAGAGGCGTTTGTGTCATGAACTACAATCATCAGGAAATTGAGAAAAAATGGCAGGCCTATTGGCAGGAGCATGATACCTTCCACACCGATGTGTGGGATTTTTCCAAGCCCAAGTATTATGTGCTGGATATGTTCCCTTATCCCTCCGGCGTGGGCCTTCATGCAGGTCATCCGGAAGGCTATACGGCAACGGACATCATGTCCCGCATGAAGCGGATGCAGGGCTACAACGTGCTGCATCCCATGGGCTACGATTCCTTCGGCCTGCCGGCGGAGCAGTATGCCGTCAGTACCGGAAACCATCCCAACGGCTTTACCCAGGAGAACATCAAGACCTTCTCCGGGCAGCTCAAGGAGCTGGGTTTTGACTATGACTGGTCCAAGATGGTCGCCACCTCCGATCCTTCCTTCTATAAGTGGACCCAGTGGATCTTCAAGAAGCTGTATGAGGCGGGCTATGCCAAGCGGATCGAGATGCCGGTGAACTGGTGCGAGGAGCTGGGCACCGTGCTCAGCAACGACGAGGTCATTGACGGCAAATCCGAGCGGGGCGGCTATCCTGTGGTGAAGAAGAATATGGCCCAGTGGGTCATCGACCAGCCTGCCTTTGCAGAAAAGCTGCTGGAGGGCCTGAACGAGATCGACTGGCCCGAATCCACCAAGGAGATCCAGCGCAACTGGATCGGCAAGAGCACCGGCGTGGAGGTGGATTTCCGGTTGGTGGGCGGCGGAGAATTCTCCATCTACACCACCTGTATCGAAACCATCTATGGCATCACCTTTATGGTTCTGGCACCGGACGGAAAGATTGTCCAGTCCCTGATGGATCGGGTGGAGAATCGGGAAGAGGTCCAGGCCTACATTGACGAGTCCATCAAGAAGAGCGACATGGACCGCACCGAGCTGAACAAGACCAAGTCCGGCTGCCGGCTGCAGGGCATCTACGCCATCAATCCGGTCAACGGCAAGCAGGTGCCGGTGTTCATCGGCGATTTCGTGCTGGCAAGCTACGGCACCGGCGCGGTGATGGCAGTGCCCAGCCACGACCAGCGTGACTTTGAGTATGCCCAGGTCCATAACATCCCCATGATCCAGGTCATCGACGGGGCAGATGTGTCCCAGTGTGCCTTCGAGAAGCACAGCTACCTGGGTAAGGGGTGCAAGCTGATGAATTCCGAGGAGTTCACCGGCATGACCGTGGAAGAGGCCAAGGAGGCCATCACCTGCAAGCTGGAAAAGGCCGGTGTGGCCAGAAGAAAGGTCAACTATCACTTCCGGGAGTGGATCTTTGCCCGGCAGCGTTACTGGGGCGAGCCGGTTCCCTGCGTGTACACCGAGGACGGCAAGACCGTGTTCCTGCCGGACGAGGAGCTGCCCGTGGTTCTGCCGGAACTGGAGGACTACAAGGGGAAAAACGGCAAGGCACCGCTGGAGAACGCCATCGAATGGAAGCAGTATGACAAAAACGGCATTCGGGGCCTCCGGGAGACCTCTACCATGCCCGGCTCCGCCGGATCCTCCTGGTACTATATGCGCTATATCGATCCCCAAAATGACAAGACCTTCTGCGATCCGGAGCTTCTCAAGCACTGGATGCCGGTGGACCTGTATATCGGTGGACCGGAGCACGCAGTGGGCCACCTGATCTATTCCCGGATCTGGAACCGCTTCCTCTATGACCAGGGCCTGTCCCCCGTGAAGGAGCCTTTCAAAAAGCTGGTGCACCAGGGCATGATCCTGGGCGAAAACGGCATCAAGATGGGCAAACGCTACCCGGAATATGTGGTCAATCCCAGTGACATCGTCCGGGAGTACGGCGCGGATACCCTGCGGCTGTATGAGATGTTCATGGGCCCGCTGGAGGTTTCCAAGCCCTGGAGCATGACGGCAGTAGCAGGCGCCAAGAAGTTCATCAACCGGGTGTGGAATTTCTTCACCGAAAGCGCCAACATTACCGACTCTGACGACGGAAAGCTCACCAAGATCTACCACCAGACCGTGAAAAAGGTGACGAACGACTTCGAGGCCCTGGCTTTCAACACCGCCATTGCCCAGATGATGGTCTTTGTCAACGAGGTCTACAAGAACGGCTCCTGCCCCAGAGAGTATGCCGAGGGCTTTATCAAGATGATCTCCTGCATCACGCCTCATGTGGGCGAGGAGATCTGGCAGATCCTGGGTCATGACAGCACCATTGCTTATGAGAGCTGGCCCACCTATTCCGAGGAAAAGTGCAAGGACCATCAGATCACCATGGCGGTCCAGGTCAACGGCAAGATGCGCGGCACCGTCAATATGGATGCCGACCTGCCCAATGAGGAAGTGGTGAAGCTGGTCACCGCCGACGAGAAGATCGCCCGGTTCCTGGAAAAGCAGGGAGGCTCCGTGGTCAAGACCATCGTGGTGAAGAACAAGCTGACCAACCTGATTGTCAAGTAATTTCCGTCCCTTTGTGGAGAAAACGTCAAATATCAGAATTATTGCTTGACAATTGGAAAATCCCGGGCTATAATGGTAGAGCCGATATGGTCCTGAACGCATCCTGGATTGAGCCGGATGCTATCGGAGGGAGGGAAAACAATGTCTGAGATTCGCGTTAAGGAAAACGAGACTCTGGAGAGCGCTCTGCGCCGTTTCAAGCGTAGCTGTGCCAAGGAGGGCGTCATCGCGGAAGTGAAGAAGCGCGAGCATTATGTCAGCCCCAGCCTGAAGCGTAAGCAGAAGTCTGAAGCTGCCCGCAAGAACAAGAGAAAGTTCTATTGATCCCATATCCCTCTTGCTTTGACTTGAAAAACCTCTGCCGAAAGGCAGAGGTTTTTTGCTGTCACGGGATGCTGTTTCAGAGGACGAATGAGGACCTGTGAGATCCTTATACGGCAGTGCTGCCTGCCTTTGGGGGAGTTGACCCGACCTGTTTCCCGGGAAATACCTCCCGGTACGGAGTCAGGATTCGGGTGATCCCCAGCTCTCCCAGAATCTCCGCCTGCCGCGGAAGCGTCGTCCCGTCCCGCCACAGGAGAAACTCGCCATGGTCCGGAAAGGTGCGGATCCGGTATCGGCAGGTAAGCGCCGGACTGAAGAAGCTGCCTGCCGGATCCCCGGGGACTGCCGGTGAGGAATGACAGCCTGCGGCGTCCAGGATCATGAGGAGGGCGTCGGTTCCCTGTTCTGCCCAGATTTCCCGCCCTGCCCAGGGAGCCGGAACCTCCCGGGGAGACCGGTCCAGAGGAAAGGGAGGCAGAACCACGGGACAGGAAAGGGCCCGGGCATAGAGGCAGGACACCCCTACAGGCACCGGCAAAGCCTCTGCGATCCTCTGGGCAAACGCTCCGGTTTCCGGATGATCCGGCTGCTGAAAATCCAGATACACCCCTGCGCAGCCGGTGGATTCCACCATCTCCTGAAGTCTGGGGAGGATCTTTTCCGGGGTGTGCCGGGTAGGAGGCACCCGGTCGTCCAGCAGAAGCAGGCTTCCTCCCGGAAGTCTTTCCGGAAAGCCGGCCAGATTGTCTGCGGAGGGGGAAAAGTGCAGTCCCAGATAGGCCACCCGTTCCGGAAGGGAAGCGGCGGCACGAATCTCCGGCAGGGTCATCACAAGATATTGCGTTGCCCCCATGGACAAACCCCCTTTTTTGTGGTATACTTTACTCACATCTTATGAAAGTGCGGAATGGATTATGAGCTTTCTTCCCACCATCATTGCCCATGCAGTAACGGATCTGAAACCGGAAATGCTGCATCAGCGGGGGATCCGGCTGCTGATGCTGGATTTCGACAACACGCTGGTGCCCTATACCACCGACGAGCCAACCCCGGAGGTAAAGTACTGGATCCACCTGATGAAGCAGTCCGGGATCGCCCTGTGCGTGGTGTCCAACAGTAAAAAAGACCGTGTTCCGGCCTTCTGCAAACGGTTCGGACTGGACTGCATCACCCATGCCCGGAAGCCCTTTTCCCGGGGGATCCGGCAGTGCCTGGACCGCTATGGGATCCCGGCGGCGGAGTGCGCCCTGGTAGGGGACCAGATCTACACGGATACACTGGGCGCCACGTCCTGCGGTGTTCAGGCCATCCTGGTGGACGCGATCTGCAATCATAATGTGTGGCTGAAGCTGCGCCATGTGGCGGAGCTGCCCTTTATCCATGCCGCGGAAAAGAGGAGAATATGAAAAATCTGGAAAAATACCGGAGCCTTTTGGGAGAAGAGGTCCAGGGCCTGCTGCTGACCAGCCGCTATAGCCGTCACTACGGTGCGGAATTTGACATCGCTGAGGGAATGGCGGTGGTCTCCCCGGGGGAGTGTCTTTACTTTACGGACAGCCGCTACATCGAGTCTGCCCGGAAGAACATTCGGGGATTCCGGGTGGAGGAAGTGAACCGGGAGAGAAACTATCCTTCCTGCATCAATGAGGTCTGTTCCAGCCAGGGGATATCCGTCCTGGGCTATGAGGAGGACTATCTGACCGCTGCGGAGCTCCTTTCTTTCCGGGAGAAGCTGACGGCAGAACTGGTGCCCATGAGCGCCGCCATCAACGGCTTCCGCGCCGTGAAGGAGGACTGGGAGCTGGAGCGGATGCGCAAGGCTCAGGACATCACCGACAAGGCGTTCTCTGAGGTGTGCACCAAGATCCGCAGGGGCATGACCGAAAAGGAGCTTCAGGCGGAACTGATCTACTGCCTGTACAAAAACGGGGCGGACGGCCTGTCCTTTGACCCCATCGTGGTCTCCGGACCCAACACCAGCATGCCCCACGGTGTGGCAGGGGACCGGGTGCTGCAGGACGGCGACTTTATCACCATGGATTTCGGCGCGCTGTACGGCGGTTACTGCTCCGACATGACCCGTACCGTGGCTCTGGGATATGCCACGGAGGAAATGAAGAAGGTTTATGAGACGGTTCTGCAGGCTCAGCTTGCAGGCATTGCCGCGGCAAAGGCCGGCGCCACCGGACAGCAGGTGGACGGCGCCGCGCGGAAGGTGATTACCGATGCCGGCTACGGCCCCTACTTCGGCCATGGCTTCGGTCACAGCCTGGGTCTGGAGATCCACGAGGCACCCAACTGCAATGCCGCCAATGCAAAGCCCATGCCCGCAGGGGCGGTTTCCTCTGCCGAGCCGGGGATTTACCTGCCGGGCCAGTTCGGTGTCCGGATCGAAGATGTGGTGATTTTCCGGGAGGACGGCTGCGAGAATATTACGCACAGCCCGAAAAATCTGATCATTCTCTGAAAAAATGCGATTTTCCTCTTGAATATTTGCATATTATAAGGTAAAATAAACCGAACGGTAATTCGTATCTGCACGCCCCTTTACGGGAGAGCAATATAGGAGGATAGAAAAATGATTTCTGCAGGTGAATTCAGAAACGGCGTGACCTTTGACATGGACGGAAAGGTCATGCAGGTTATCGAGTTTCAGCACGTGAAGCCCGGCAAGGGCGCCGCTTTCGTCCGTGTGAAGATGAAGAACGTCATCTCCGGCGCTGTGACCGAAACTTCCTTCAACCCCACCGCAAAGTTCCCCACCGCATATGTGGAGCGGAAGAAGATGGAGTATTCCTACAACGATGGCAGTCTGTACTACTTCATGGACCCCGAGACCTACGAGCTGGAGCCCATTGACGAGAAGTCCCTGGGCGACGCCTTCCGCTTTGTGAAGGAAAACGATGTCTGTGTGGTCATGAGCTACAAGGGCAATGTGTTCGGCGTGGAGCCTCCCCGTTTTGTGGACCTGGTGGTCACCGCTACCGAGCCCGGCTTTGCCGGCAACACCGCCACCAATGTGCTGAAGCCCGCCACAGTGGAGACCGGCGCTGAGGTGAAGGTGCCTCTGTTCATCAACGAAGGCGACAAGATCAACATCGACACCACCACCGGTGAGTATCTGGGCCGCAGCAAGGTCTGATAGGAGAAGAAGTATGAGCATTTCTGAAAAGTCCGCCTACCTGAAGGGCCTTATGGATGGGTTGAACCTGAACACGGAGTCCGCCGAGGGCAAAATGATTGCGGCGATTGTGGATCTGCTGGGGGATGTGACCCGCACCCTGACCGACGTTCAGGACACCACCATTGCAATCTCTGACGAACTGGATGAAATCGAAGAGGACTTGGACGCCATCGAGGACTACATCATGGACGAGGAAGACGACTATGATGAGGACGATGAGGATGATTACGACGACGAGGACGACTACGACGAGGATGAGGACGAAGACGAAGACGATGACGAGGGCTTCGACATCGGCTACGAGGACAGCACCATCTACGAAGTCACCTGTGCCTGCGGCAACGTGATCACCTTTGATGAGGAAACCCTGGAAAAGGGCAGCATCGTGTGTCCTGACTGCGGTGAAGTGCTGGAGTTCACCACCGACGAGGAAGAGTAAGGCTTCTCCCAAACATAGAAAGAAGAATGAATGCGGCGCAGCGATGGCTGCGCCGCATTTTCGTATGCCGTAAGCACATTTTTTCATTCTTCGGAGGGCTGGGATATGCGGTCATCGATATCCAAAACTCCTCCACCGGTGGTTCGGACTTTATCATTATGGCGGTCAAAGCGATCAAACCTCATCTTTCTCTGGGAAACATCGCCTATTTGTCGGGTGTCGGCATCATTTTGGCTGGCGGTATCCTCTTCCGGGATATGGATGGTGTGATCTATGGAATGATGGTAAACTATATTTTTGCCGGCGTGGTGGCGCAAAGAACCGCCCCGAGACGGAAATCGGACCGTTTACGGAAACTGAGGAATCCGGTTTACATCACCCTTGCCGTCCAGGAGGCGGCAAGAAATCCCACCAGATCCGCAAATAGTGCCGCCGGGATGGTGTACCGGGTCTTTCGAATCCCGGCAGCGCCGAAATAGACGCTGACGGTGTAAAACGTGGTCTCTGTAGATCCCAGCATCACGGCAGCGGTTCTGCCTACGGTGCTGTTTACGCCGTAGGTCCGCATCAGATCCGTGCCAACCGCCAGGGCGGCGCTGCCGCTGATGGGACGGACCAGTACCAGCAGCACCGTCTCCTCCGGAATCCCCAGCCGGGAGAACAGTGGGGAGGCCAGCTTTCCCAGCAGGTCAATGGCTCCGGAGGCCCGCAGCATACTGACGGCGGTGAGCAGCAGGATTAGGGTGGGCAGGATGGTCAGCAGGAGCGAAAATCCTGCCTTCGCGCCGTCCAGCATCAGGTCATAGCTGCTCTCTTTTTTCCGCAGTACCGGCAAACAGGAGAAAAAAAGGATCAGCGGTACCAGATAATCAAGCATGGCGCCACAGCTTTCCCAGAAATACGGCCATCAGCACCCCGGATCCTGCGGACAGCAGGCTGGACACCCAGACCGCAGGCAGAATGTCGAAGGGAGCGGCGCAGCCCAGACTCCCCCGTACGGCAGCCACATTGGCAGGGATCAGTTGGATGGAAGCGGTGTTCAGCACGATGAGCCGGCACATCTCGTCGGTGGCGACGGTGTCGCCGTGGGCCATCCGTCGGACGGCATCGATGCCCATGGGAGTTGCGGCATTGCCGAGCCCCAGCAGATTGGCGCAGAGATTGCCGGAAAGGGAGCCGGCAAGGGCAGAATCATCCCGGCTGGAGGGGAAAAGGTGCTGCAGCAGCGGCTTCATCCATCGGGCAAGCAGGGC
>JAQXVF010000035.1 GCA_029224785.1 Bacillota bacterium | reverse complement strand
AATTTGTATCCAAAGCATCTTCCGATGCCTTAAATCAAGCTTTTGAATAATTTGCTCTCAGCAATATTACTCAAGAATTTTCGTTGGCTGTTTTTTCGCTTACGCTTAAACAATCCATTATAATTGTCCAAGGTGTTTCTTTGTTCGTCTATTCGTTATTCAGTTTACAAGGTACATCGCCTGCCAGCTCTCGCTGTCAGAACATTAGGGATTTTAGCACATCTTCGGCGGTTTGTCAAGAACTATTTTTATATTCTTTTCAAGCCGCATTTTGCGTCTGCTTCCCCTACGCAGTGTCAGTATACTACCACTTTTTCATGCTGTTTGTCAAGAGCTTTCTTCTCTTTTTTTCATATTTTGCTTCTTGCCGTTATCTTGTAGAATCAGCGGAAGAAAAACCCAATTTATAGTTGTCAAAACTCCCGCTGCGCCTGTGTCCATGTGCAGATTCAACAATTCTGCCGTGATCAGCCCTGCTGCTGCAAGGCACACGGCAATCCTTCCGTATCCGTTCCGGAATCTTTCTCCCAAGTCAAACAGGATCCCCAGAATTCCTCCGTACAGGCAGGCCCCCGACAGCAGAAGGATCAGATATCCCAGGCTTTCCAGTCTGGAAACGCTGGAGGAAAGACTGCACAGCTTCAGAGCGGTGATGAACGGTTCGGAAGATGCCCCGGCAATCCCGGTTGACAGGATTCCGGACACCCAAAGAGGGATCAGCAAAACCGGGATCATATAAATCGCTGTCCTTTTTGCCGCCTTTTTCCCTGTGAAAAAGGTTGGAAGCAGCAGGATCGGAATCAACTCCCACGGCAGGCCTCCCTGCATCGAACGCAGATTGGAGAGTCGGATTTTGCCGATCCCGGAAACCAAAAGGATGGCTCCCAGCCCCAGAATCAGCCACAGCAGTACAGACGCCATTCTGCCCACCCGATTCACACCGCCAAGCGCCGCCCTTGCAGCGATGAGAACCAGGACCACAGGATACAGAGGGCTGTCTGCGCCTCCGCAGGATAGAATCTCTGTTTTCGGAGTTGTCAACAGCAAAAACAGTCCGATCCCCTGCCAGATACAAAACCATTTCCGGTCCCACAATCCCGGATTTCCATGTCGCTGGACCGTCAGATCCAGCAGGAAGCCTATGGCCACCGCCGGAAGCAGATACTGCCATCCGGTGGAGCATGGTCTTTGCAGCAGCAGAAAAAAGCTCCCTGCAAACAGCAACGCTGCCAATCGGTATTCCCGGCTATCCTGTTGATGCACGCAGATCTCCCTCCCCGATGATTTTCTCCCGGACAAATTCCGGGTCCTTCCGATAGTCCTGCAGCGTATACGACGGAAGGTGCGTTTTCAGGTACTGCCCCGGGTCAGCCCCCTCCGGCACCGCTGTGATTCGATCGATTCTTGTGCCCGGTCGAAGGCATTCGGCAAACCAGGGCAGCGTCCCCAGGCACTCCTCCGACCAAAGCAGATAGTCCACCGTTTCCAGCAGCACCTCTCCAGACGCATTGGCATGGAGATCCATGGCGGCCTGGGAAATGGTTTTCCCCCTCCCCCGATCCTTCAGGTCTGTTTCCAGCACATACGCCCCGTTTTCCATGCGCACGGTCAGGACCTGTGCCGGAGCCAGCCTTCCCAGGCGAACCTGCTGCGCCGGAAGCAGCAGGGTCAGGATCAGCAGGACCCCATAATAAAGGTATTTTCTCACTTTTGTCGTCTCCTGTCCCGGGGATGCAGCGCCGGGTCCCGGGTTTTCTCCTTCTTCAGGCGATGGCGAAGCAGGGACATGCGCCTCCCTTGTGAAAAGGGTGCCAGATATGGTACACCCAGGCTGTCCAGCTCCCCAAGGTGTGCCAGCAGAAGAACAAGGCCCATTGCCATCCCGAACAGCCCGGCGATGGCTCCGAAAACCGTCAGCAAAAACCTCCAGATCCGCACTCCCCCGGCAAGATCCCGGTTGGGCAGTACAAAGCCGCATACTCCCGCAATGCTCACGGTGATCAGTGCCGTGGTGGAAACCAGATTTGCCTCCACCGCCGCCGTTCCCACTACGATGCCGCCGATGATAGACACCGCCTGACCCAGTGCCTGAGGGAGATGAATCCCCGCTTCCTGCAAAATCTCAAAGGCAATCAGCAAGGCAAGGATCTCCGTCACCGAGGAAAAGGGCACCTGCTGCTTGCTGTCAACCATGGCGCGCAGAAGGGGCAATGGGATCATCTCCGGCTGATAGACCGCCGCAGACACATAGATCGCTGGAAACAGCAAACTCAAAAATAAAGCGCCATATCGCAGTATCCGGATAAAGGACGCCGAAACATAGTCCCGCCCCCGGTCCTCTGGGCTTTCCATCAGATAGCCGATGTCCACCGGGGCCAGATACCCCAAAGGAAGGCCGTCCACCAGCAGTCCCACTCTGCCGTCCAGAATCGCCTGGCAGAAGGTATCCGTCCGTTCGGTGTACTGCAGCAGCGGAAAGGCCGTTCTTCGGGACCCGGTGACATACTCCTCCACGGCGGAAGGAGACAGCAGGCCGTCAATGTCGATGGAATCGAGACGGCTTTTCATTCTCTCCACCAGCTCCGGATCCGTGATTCCCTGAAGAGAAACCACCGTCACATTGGTCATGGTCCGTCTGCCAACCCGGGTCTCGTAGAGCCGCAGATCCGGAGAGCGCAGATGGCGCCGGATCAGGCTGGTGTTGCTGCGCATGGTTTCCACAAAGGCATCCTTGGGGCCTTTGACGGTGTTCTCCACCTCCGGTGCGGAGATTCCCCGTTTTTCTCCGGTTTTGACTTCAAATGCCACGGCTCCTGCTCCCGGAAACAGCACCACGCAAAAGCCGTTGACCAGTTTCTGCACCGCCTCCTCCAGATCCCGGCACGGATCTGCCACACTGTTGTAGACACTTCCGCTCAGGGCATTGGCAAAAAGCTGCTCCATGGTATCCCCCCGGAGATTCTCCGAGATGGGCTTGATCACATAATCGGAGGTATCTCCTCCGGAAGTCAGACCGTCAATAGAATAGGCAAACAGGGTATGCTCCCCGCAGCGCACCTGACGGGCAACAAAGTCCCCCGCTCCGGAAAAGGCCCTGCGGATGTTTTCATCGCAAAGGATTCCTGCATTTCCGTTTTCCGCCATGGTTCCCACCTCCTTCCGGTAGGATGCCCCAATGCCGGGAAACTACTCATTTCCCGGGATTTTTTCCGGCGCTGCCGCCCCTCCGGTTGCATTTTCCGGATTTCCTGTTATAATAACGGAGAAACAAAAATCCATAAGGAGGGCTCCATGTCTCATACCATTGCTGCCGTCTCCACCGGCAACCAAATCAGTGCCATCGGCATTTTACGCCTGTCCGGCGACCACTGCATTGACATCGCACAGCAGGTGTTTTCTTCCCGGAGTGGACGCCCTCTTTCCAGCGCACCCGACCGGAAACTGGTCCTGGGATCCCTCCGGGACGCCTCCGGAAGGATCATCGACCAGTGCATGGCGGTGTGCTCCCGTGCTCCCCACTCCTATACCGGAGAGGACACCGTGGAATTTCATTGCCACGGATCCCCCGCCGTCCTGGCCGCCGGGCTGGAAGCTCTGTACCGTGCAGGAGCGCGTCCTGCCGGAAGGGGCGAATTCAC
Source organism: Bacillota bacterium (assembly GCA_029224785.1). Lineage (GTDB taxonomy): Bacteria > Bacillota > Clostridia > Oscillospirales > Oscillospiraceae > Faecousia. Next base: position 8,661 of record JAQXVF010000035.1, on the reverse strand, counting down.
CAAGCGCGCCTTTCTCAACGGCAAACTGGATCTGACCCAGGCAGAGGCCGTCATCGATCTGATCGAAGCGGACACCGCCGACGCTGCCGCCAACGCCGCCGGCCAGGTGTCCGGGGTGCTGCAGAAGGCGTTGGCGCCGGTGTACCAGGCCCTGACGGATGTGTGCAGCCACTTCCATGCTGTTCTGGATTATCCCGACGAGGACATCGATCCCTTCGCCCTGGAATCGTACCGGACCGTTCTGCGCTCCAACGCAAAGGCCCTGTATGCGCTTCTGAAAACCTACGGACAAGGCAGGATCCTCCGCAGCGGTGTCAGCACCGCCATCATCGGAAAGCCCAACGCCGGAAAAAGCAGCCTTCTCAATGCACTGGCAGGATTCGATCGTGCCATTGTCACGGACATCCCCGGCACCACCCGGGACACGGTAGAGGAATCCGTCATGGTTGGTCATACCCGTCTGCGTCTCATTGATACCGCAGGCATCCGCCCCACTTCCGATACCGTGGAGGCCATGGGCGTGGACCGCTCCAAAAGCGCGGCCCGGCAGGCCGATCTGGTGCTCTGCCTCTTCGACGGCAGCCGTCCCCTGGACGAAAACGATCATGCCGTTATTGATCTCTGCTCCGATCTGGAAAACGCCGTGGCCCTGATCAACAAGTCGGATCTTCCCCAGGTCCTCACGGCGGCGGATCTGCCATTTCTGTATGTGATACCCATCTCCGCCAAAACCGGGGACGGACTGGATCTGCTTTCGGACACCGTGGAGTCCCTGTTTGAAAACAGCCTTCCCTGCGACGGCTCCATTCTGACCAACGCCCGCCAGTATGATGCCGTCCGCCGGGCATACGAATCCATGCTCTCTGCCATCAACGCCCTGATGGCCGGGCTGACCCCGGACGCGGTGCTGATCGATGTGGAGTGCGCCATGGAAGCCATGGGCGAGGTCACCGGCGCAACCGTCCGGGAAGACATTACCACCCGGATTTTCGAAAGATTTTGTGTAGGAAAGTGAAAGTATGATCTATCTTGACAATTCCGCCACCACCAAGCCCTGCTCCGAAGCCGTGGAAGCCGTAACCGCTGCCATGACCTCCTCCTGGGCAAACCCCAGCGCCCTGTACGGATTCGGCCTGGATGCCGCAAAGCAGCTCCGTACCGCCCGCAGCAAAGTTGCTGCGGCCATGGGCGCGGAGCCGGACCGGGTGTTCTTTACCTCCTGCGGCACCGAAGCCGACAACTGGGCTGTCTCCGGTGCCATCCGACGCATGGGAAAACGGGGAAAACACATCATCACCACCGCAATCGAGCACCATGCCATTCTCCGTCCCATGGAGGAGCTGGAGTCCCGCGGATTTGAGGTGACCTATCTGCTTCCGGATGCCTCCGGGGCCGTTTCCCCGGAGGCCCTGGCATCCGCTCTTCGGGAGGACACGATCTTCGTCTCCATCATGATGGTGAACAACGAGACCGGCGCCGTCATGCCCATTGAGCAGATGGCAAAGCTGACCCACAGGCGCTGCCCCGACGCCATTTTCCACACGGATGCGGTGCAGGGCTTCCTCAAGGTCCCCTTCCGGGCCAAAGCCCTGGGAGCCGATCTGATTTCCGTTTCTTCCCACAAAATTCACGGCCCCAAAGGGTGCGGTGCCCTGTACATCCACCCCCGGCTGAAGTCCTTCCCTCCACTGCTGCTGGGCGGCGGCCAGGAAAACGGCCTTCGCAGCGGCACCGAGGCGACTCCCGCCATCTGGGGCTTTGCGGCTGCCTGCGATGCCGTTTCCGCCACCTTCCGAAAGGATATCCTGCGGGAAAAGGAGCTGTTGGAGGACTGCGCCGCCCGGCTTTCCGCCATCCCCGGGGTGTTGGTCAACGGCTCCCATCAGGCCCCCCACATTCTCTCCGTATCCATACCGGGAGTTCCCTCTCAGAATTCCATCAACATCCTGCAGGATGCCGGGATCTGCGTCTCCGCCGGTTCCGCCTGTGCAAAAGGCCACCGAAGCCACGTTCTGTCCGCCATGGGCCTGCCGCCTCAGGTCATCGACGGCTCCTTCCGGATCTCCCTCTGCCGGGACACCGGGAAAGAGGAGATTGACGCACTGGTGGAAGCCGTCCGGTCTGGCATCGTTGCCCGTTTCCTGAAATAATCAATAAGCGCTTCGCCTGAGGAAACAGACTGTTTCGTCAGCGGAGCGCTTTCGTATATTTTCCCGCTTCCGCGGAATTCTATGACTACCGATCAAAACAAAGGAGGAACCGTCATGGAATCCATCTGGAAGAGCACCTGCGACCTGCCCCGTTTCCCCCGGCTGACCGAAAACATCCGCACCGACGTATTGGTCATTGGGGGCGGCATGGCAGGGCTTCTTTGTACCCGTTTTCTGAAAGACGCAGGTGTTTCCGTGGTGCTTGCAGAGGCCGACACGCTTTGCAGCGGTACGACAGGAAACACCACCGCCAAGCTGACGCTGCAGCATGGGCTGATCTACCGGAAACTGCTGTCCCGCTTCGGACAGGAACGGGCAAAACAATACCTGCAGGCAAACGCAGATGCCCTGTCCCGCTACGAATCTATGTGCCGGGACATAGACTGTGATTACCGGGAGCTTTCCTCCTTTGTTTACGCCAAAAATGATCCGAAGAAGCTGGACGCGGAACTGGAGGCTCTGCAGATTCTGGGATATCCGGCAGTATGGGTGTCCGACCTGCCTTTGCCGCTTACCACCGTGGGCGGCATCCGGATGGATCATCAGGCCCAGTTTCACCCCCTGAAGTTCGCCGCTGCCATAGCGAAGGGGCTTCCCATTTATGAACACACCGCCGTTCGGGATCTGGTCGGTACCACCGCCGTCACGGATGGAGGACGAATCTTCGCGCAGAAAATCATTGTCTGCACCCATTTCCCCTTTCTTAACAAACATGGAAGCTATTTTCTGAAGCTGTACCAGCACCGCTCCTACGTCTTGGCCCTGAAAGGTGCCGGGGATGTGGGCGGAATGTATATCGACGCCGACGGAGACGGTCTGTCCTTCCGTAATTACGGAGAGTATCTTCTTTTGGGCGGAGGCTCCCACCGCACGGGTCAAAAAGGCGGCGGCTGGCAGGAACTCCGGGACTTTGCCCGCAGCGCCTATCCGGCCTCCTCCGAAGTATATCATTGGGCAGCCCAGGACTGCATGACCTTGGACGGGATCCCATATATCGGCCCCTACTCCGCCGGAACAGAGAACCTCTATGTGGCCACAGGCTTTCAAAAATGGGGGATGACCTCCTCCATGGCGGCAGCCTCCCTGCTGTGCGATCTGGTTTTGGAACGTGGAAATCCCTATGCGGAGGTCTTTTCCCCCTCCCGTTCCATGCTGCGTCCCCAGCTTGCCGTCAATGCATTCCATGCCGCCGCAGGCTACCTGACCCCAACCACCAAACGGTGCCCCCATCTGGGCTGCGCCCTCAAGTGGAATCCCCAGGAGCATAGCTGGGACTGTTCCTGCCACGGATCCCGGTTTTCCAGTGAAGGAGAACTGCTGGACGGCCCCGCTACCGGGGACCTTTGAGGGGTTCTTCCGCCCGGAGCAGGATGGCTCCGCCATTCTCCTTCAGCCAGCGGTTCCACCTCCGGTATTCCGGGAATACCCGCAGGAGCTCCCCATAAAATGCTTTCCCGTGGTTCATCTCCTTCCGGTGGCACAACTCATGCACCACCACGCTGTCGATCACTTCCGGCGGTGTCAGCATCAGCAGGCAGTTGAAGTTCAGATTTCCCCTATCCGAGCAGCTTCCCCACCGGGTCTTCTGGCACCGAATGGTGATGCGTCCCCAGTCCACTCCCAGAAGCGGCGCATAATAGGCCACCCGTTGGGGGATCCACTCCTTCGCCTTCCGTGCAAGCTCCCTCCGCTCCGCCGGGGACAGGGGCCTGCCGGCGTTTTTTCTGGCTCTTTCCGCCTTTTCCAGATGGATCCGGATCCATTTTTCGTGTCCGGCAACGAATGCCTCCACTTCCCTGTCCGTCATCGAAACCGGGACCCGCACCACAAGGCCCTCCCCGGTAATCTGCAGGGCCGCCGTTTTGCGGCGGCTGCGAAGAATGCGATATTCCATGCTTTCTCCATTTCTCAAAGACAAGACCTCCGGCTCTGCCGGAGGTCTGAGACTTCCTTTGACTTACTTTCCGAACAGCGTTCCCAACAGGCCTCTGCCGATGCTTGCACCAATGTTGCCGCCCAGGGTCTTGCCGAACTGTCCGCCGACGGAGGAGCCGATGCTCTTTCCCAATTCCCGACCCACCGTGCCGGCAGCGGATTTTGCCACATTGCCAATGGCAGTCTTTGTCCGCTTCTGGGCAGCCGCCTTTTCCTTTTCCGCAGCTTTTTCCGCAGCGATCCGAGCCTTCTCTGCCGCTTTCTCCGCGGCGATCTGTTCTCTCTCTGCCGCCCTCTCCGCAGCAATCCGGGCCTTCTCTGCCGCTTTCTCTGCGGCAGCCTGCTCCTTCTCCGCCTGCTTCCGTTCTGCCTCTTCTTTCGCCTGCTGTTCCGCCTGTCGGGCCAGCTCAAGGTTTCTTCTGTTCAGGAATTCATAGGCGGAATCCCGGTCCACCATGGTGCCGTACCGGAAATACAGCATATCCCCCTTCACCTGTCCATCGCGGACACTGTCGTCGATGGGGCCCATCTGGCTCTGGGGCGGCAGGATCTTCGCCCGTTCCACCATTCCGGGGGTTCCGTCCTCCTGTAGGAAGGACACCAGCGCCTCTCCGGTTCCCAGCTCCTGCAATACGTCAATGGTCTTGAAGGCAGGGTTCACCCGGAAGGAATCCGCTGCCGCCTTCAGGCCCTTCTGATCCGCCGGGGTATAGGCGTGGAGGGCGTGTTGGATCTTGTTGCCAAGCTGGCTCAGCACACCGTCGGGAATATCCTTGGGGTTCTGGGTAATGAAATACACGCCCACGCCCTTGGATCGGATCAGCTTCACCACCTGCTCGATCTTCTGGAGCAGGGACTTGGGCGCATCCTCAAACAGCAGGTGGGCCTCGTCGAAGAAGAAGATCATCCGGGGCTTTTCCGCATCTCCCACCTCGGGCATCACTTCAAACAGCTCGGACAGCATCCACAGCATAAAGGTGGCGTACATTCTGGGGCTGTTGATCAGGCTCCGGGAGTCCAGAATGTTGATGTAGCCCCTTCCGGTGTTGTCCTGGCGGATCCAGTCGGTAATGTTCAGAGCAGGCTCCCCGAAGAACACGTCACCGCCCTGGGTTTCCAACGCCGCGATGCCCCGCTGGATCACGTTCAGGCTGGCCTTGTTGATGTTGCCGTAGACATTGCTGTACTCCTTGGCGTTGTCCGCTACATAGGCCAGCATGGAACGCATATCCTTGCTGTCGATGAGCAGCAGTCCCTCCTCATCGGCAATCCGGAACACAATATTCAGAATATCCTCCTGAGTCGGCGTCAGCTCCAGCAGCTTTGCCAGCAGCGTGGGGCCCATTTCCGTCATGGTGGTCCGCAGAGGCAGGCCGGACTTGCCGAAGATATCCCAGAAGGAAGTGGGGTAGGAGCGGAAATCAAAGCCGTTGTTCTCCAGACCAAACCGGGCGATCCGACTCTGCATATCCTCCGTGGCAATGCCGGGGCGGCACATTCCGGCCAGGTCACCCTTTACATCCGCCAGAAACACCGGAACACCGGCATCACTGAAGGATTCCGCAAGCACTTTCAGTGTCACCGTCTTGCCGGTGCCCGTGGCGCCTGCAATCAGGCCGTGGCGGTTTGCCTTGCCGGGCAGCAGATACAGGGGCCGGTCCCCGCTTTTGGCAGCATAGATTTTCTGATCAGAATACATAGGACATTTCTCCTTCAATGAATATTGCGTTGTTACCAGGCAAAGCGGATCACATTCCAGCTATGCTTCCCCAGCACAGTCTTTTCGGTGCAGGGAACCGCTGCCGGCACCACGGTGTCCGGAGCATCCGCCGTGTTGCAGGCATTCATGTCGTCGCAGGTCAAAATCAGGTGCTCGATCTTTCGCAGTTCTCCGTAACCGCCGACGGTCAGATCCACTTCCGCATCTTCCGTCAGGGATCGGTTCACGGCCAGTACCGTGATTTCCCGTTTTTCCTCGTCCACGGTCACCACCGATTCCACATAGGGAGCCTGTCCGTACTTTCCTGCGTCATAGGTTCCGCATTCCACACAGGTCCGCAGTGCCTTCCCCCGGGCATAGGAGGAGGCATGGAGGAAGGGATAGAAGATCGTCTGTGCCCAGGCTCTGCCGCCGTTCTCCGTCATAATGGGGGCAATGACGTTGACAAGCTGGGCAAGGCAGGCCATCTTCACCCGGTCCGCATGGCGGATCATGGTGATCAGCAGACAGCCCACCACCAGCGCGTCCTCAAAGGTGTACACATCCTCCAATTGGGGCGGCGCCACCGTCCATTTTTCAATCTTCTTATCCTGCTCGTTGGAGTGGAACCACACGTTCCACTCGTCGAAGGACAGCATCATGGTCTTGTCGGAGTGCTTCCGGCGCTTGATCACATCGCAGATGGATGCCACCGTGGTGATGAAATTGTCCATATCCAGGGAGCAGGCAAGGTATTTTTCGGTGTTGTTGTCCCGGTTTCCGTAATAGTTGTGGAGAGAAACGTAGTCCACCACATCGTAGGTATGCCGAAGCACCGTCTCTTCCCATTCGATAAAGGTGTCCATCTCAGAGCTGGAGCTTCCGCAGACGGTCAGCTCAATGGAGGGATCCACCCACTTCATGACCTTTCCGGCCTCAGCGGCGATTCTGCCGTACTCCTCCGCCGTTTTGTGACCGATCTGCCAGGGTCCGTCCATCTCGTTGCCCAGACACCAGTTTTTGATGGCAAAGGGCTTCTCAAATCCGTTTTTCCGGCGCAGGTCGCTGTAATGGGTTCCGCCGGGGAAGTTGCAGTATTCCACCAGATTCCTGGCATCTTCCACCCCCCGGGTTCCCAGATTCACCGCCATCATGATCTCAGAGCCGGCACGTTTTGCCCACGCCTGGAACTCGTCGATGCCCACCTCGTTGGGTTCAATGGTGAACCAGGCAAGTTCCGTCCTTCTGGGACGCTCCTTCCGGTCTCCGATGCCGTCTTCCCAACGGTAGCCGGACACAAAATTACCGCCGGGATACCGCACAATGGGCACGTTCAGCTTCCGTACCAGTTCCAGCACATCCTTGCGGAACCCCATGTCGTCCGCCTCCGGGTGTCCCGGCTCGTAAATGCCGCCGTACACTGCCCGGCCCAGATGCTCGATAAAGGAGCCGTAGAGCCGGGGATCAATATCGCCAATGGGGAAATGCCGGTCTGAAAAAATGCTTACTTTCATGGGAATCCCTCCATTATAACATATTTCTGACTACAGTTTATTTCATCTGCCCAAAAAAGTCAATGCGGCACCGGATCTTTTTTTGGCATTTCCGCTGAAACGCTCCCTTGTTCACAGCGGGTTTCTTCCCGATTCTCTCAGCTCTTTTTCAAACGCATCCGGGTTTTTCAGGTCGTAATCCTGATGATATGCCTCCGCCTCATAAAAGCCGCGGAAGGGCTCCACGCTGATGAACACCTGTCTGCCGGAACTGTACTGCAATCCGCGGATCCTTTCCTCCGCACAGACGCGTTCCCGTTCTTCGGTCCAATACACCGCCAGTGTATAGGAATACCCCCGGTCAATGAACTGGCCTCCGTCATCAAAGGGATCCACATGATTCAAAAACAAATCCATCAATGCATCAAACGAGACTCTTTCTTCATCGTAGTCGATTCTGACTGCCTCGCGGTGACCTGTTTTCTGGCTTTTCACATCCTCGTACCGGGGATTTTTCTCCTCTCCTCCGGAGTAGCCGCTGGTCACGCCCAGAACGCCTTCCCTCTCCCGGAAAACCGGTGTGATGCACCAGAAGCAACCGGCTGCAAAATACGCTGTTTTCATCACTGATCCTCCCAGTATTCTGCCATTTCCTCTTCCAAAACGGATACGAATGCCTCCAGCCCTGCCTGATCCTCCGGAGAAAACCGGCCGATGATGGGGCTGTCCAGATCCAGAACCGCCGCCACCCGTCCGCCGATCCGCACAGGCACTACGATCTCGGAGTTGGAGGCCCCGTCACAGGCAATGTGCCCGGGGAAAAGGTGGACGTTTTCCACCCGCTCTGTCCTGTTCTCCGACGCAGCCGTGCCGCACACACCCCGACCCAGGGGGATCCGGATGCAGGCCGGCTTTCCCTGGAAAGGCCCCAGCACCAGGCTCTCTCCATCCCGGAGGTAAAACCCTGCCCAGTTCAGATCCGGCATCCCGGAATACAGCAGTGCGGAAGCATTGGCCAGATTGGCCACCTTGTAGGGCACATCGTGGATCAGAGATCGAAGCTGATCGCAAATCTCCCGGTAATTCGTCATAGAATCTCCTCTTTCCCTCAGAATACCATCAGAATACCACAAAACAGCGGGTTTGGCAACGAAAAAGCTCCCAGGAAGAAGGGCTTGCATCGACAAAAAGCCATGAAGACACACAGGTGTGCCTTCATGGCCGTTTATGGAGCGTTCGAGTCACTGCAGTTTTTTCCTATCGAATCTTCGGGAATAGATTCTTCACCGCAGGATAGATGATTCGGAATTTCCGATACCTCGTT
>JAQXVF010000034.1 GCA_029224785.1 Bacillota bacterium | reverse complement strand
CCTGCCATAAATTATTACAGACCCTGCGTTATAACATTGAACCGGTGGGATTTCACGGGGCTACAAACCGAAGAGAGGTATTTTCCAATGTACGAAGATAAGACTTTAGTGTGCAAAGAGTGCGGCAATGAGTTCGTGTTTACCGCCGGTGAGCAGGAGTTCTACGCCGAGCGTGGCTTCCAGAACGAGCCCCAGCGCTGCAAGGCCTGCCGTGATGCCCGCAAGAACGCCACCCGCGGCCCCCGCGAGTTCTTCACCGCTACCTGCGCCAGCTGCGGCCGTGAGGCTCGGGTTCCTTTCCAGCCCAAGTCTGACCGCCCCGTCTACTGCAGCGAGTGCTTCGCTCAGATGCGCGGCAACAACTAATTTGCTCAACACAAAAAAACAGGACCGCTCAGCGGTCCTGTTTTTTTGTATACCGAAAATCCGGGAAAAGGAAAGATTCAGGAAATCAGGTCAATACCCCGCTGCAATGTGTCGGCGTTGATGGCACCTGTTGCCTGGGCAATGGCGTAGCCTTCCGCATCGATGAAGATGGTTGTGGGAATGGAGTAGATGCCATACGTCCAGGCGGCATTGGACTGCGTATCATAGAGCACCGGGAAGGTGTATCCCTGGGATGCGATGTAAGAGGAAGCGGCTTCAACGGTTTCTCTGGAGCCGTCCGTCAGATTGACCATCAGAAATTGGACATCCTGGCCAAGCGCCAGATACTTCTCGTGAAACTCCGGCATTTCCATTTTGCAGGGGCCGCACCAGCTTGCCCAGAAATTCAGCACCACAGGCTTGCCCAGATAGTCGGACAGCTTTACTTCATTACCCTCTGCGTCATAAACCGTAAAATCCGGGGCGGGGGTTTTCTGCTCCTGGGGAGCGGTTGTCTCGCTTATAGTCTCCTGTGCGGCGGTTTCCTGCACGGTGGGTTCCTGCGCCTGCCGGACAGAAAGCTGCTCCGGTGCGGCCTGCTGTCCCAGGCTGTTGTAAAGCACAGAGGCGCCGCCCAAAAGAAGAATCAATACCAGAAGTAGAATGAGAAATATTTTCTTCCTGTTCATAGTACCTCCTTAGCTGATTAGGCTGAGAAATCGCCCCAGGGTGCCGGTGGCCATCAGAATTCCCACCAGCACCAGAAGACCCCCGCTGAGGCTGTTGAGTATCTTGTAGTTATGTTTGATCCAGTCAAATGCGGATTTCATATAGTCAATCAGAACCGCGCTGAGGAGGAAGGGAATCCCGAGCCCCAGTGAGTAGGAAAGCAGCATTACAATCCCTTCCACCACATGTGCCTGTTGGGATGCCAGCATCAGCGCCGACCCCAGAAACGCCCCCACGCAGGGCGTCCAGCCTACGGAGAAGACCATGCCGAACAGAATTGCGGAAAAGAATCCCATACTGCCGGTTTTCACAGACCACCGGCTGCCCCTGAAAAGGTTCAGTCGGAATACCCCAAGGAAGTTCAAGCCGAAGAAAACGACGATCAACCCGGTAACCAGATTCACAGCGGTCTGATATTCCCGCAGGAGACTGCCCGCCGTTCCTGCCAGCGCGCCCATGGCAAGAAACACCACCGTAAAACCAGTGACAAAGCCCAAAGCGCCCTTCACTGTTTTGCCTGTACTTCTCTCACCGCCGCCGGCAAAGTAGGAAATGTAGATCGGAAGCATGGGAAGCAGGCAGGGGGACAGAAACGTAATGATGCCTTCCAGAAACGCGATTACATACTGCAATTTTCGCACTCCCCTCCAAATACGCCGGACAACAGCCGGCACACGATCCCCGTGTAAACCATGGAGCAATCGAGCCGGATGTGATCGGGCCGCTCCCGGCAGAGCAGCCCGCCAGGAAATCGTATTCCAAGCCCGACACCGCCGAACACAAAAAGACCCGGACGAATCCACTGTTTCAGCTTCCTTTTCCGTACCTCCCGGAACGCCTTTTTCCGGTATCGGAAAAGTGCTGCGCCTTTCTGTGATGATATCACAAAACGGCAGCGCAGTCTATAGGAAATGCCTCGACTTTCCGAAGAAGTCCGGGCATACATTGCAATTTTCCAGAAATCCGCCGTTTTCCATGAAAAACCCTTGACTCTCCCCTTAAGGGGAGATGATAGAATCCTCCTTGGAATGAAAAAACAAGGAGGTTTTTCTATAGACACATTCCCCGGAAAACCGCCTCCCTTCCCCGCTCTCCCTGCGGTAGGAGCGGGATTCTCTCCGAGGTAGAGTCCCGTTCGGAAACAGAGATCCTCCTGATATTGACAGAAAAACCGAAAAACGGTATAATATCTATCGTATTTTCCGCCGGTTTTGCGGTCTGTCTGAAAGGAGGATGCGGTATCGTGATCCATGCCATCCCATATATCCTGCAGGGCTATCTGTGGGGCAGTCTTCTGTGGGCAAAGCTCTTTGCCCGCCTGTTTGCAAAGGAAGATATTACTGCAGTCAGTCCCGACGGCAACCCGGGTGCCTCCAACGCCTTTCGCTGCGGAGGATTCTGGTGCGGGTGTCTGACGCTGTGCTTTGATATGCTGAAGGGCTTTCTGCCTGTAATGCTGTACCGCCGCAGCGCAGCGGTGCTTCCGGTTCTCGGCCTGGCGCTTGTGCTGGCCGCACCGGTGATCGGACACAACTTTTCGGTGTTTCACGGCTTTCGGGGCGGAAAGGGCATTGCCGTCTCCTTCGGCTGCCTGCTGGGCATGGCACCGGATCTGCGGCCTGCTCTGATTCTGGCGGTGGTGTTTATCGTATTCTCGGAGGTCATTGTGATCTCTCCCCATTACTACCGCACTCTGGTCACATATGTGGTGGCGGTGCCGGCCATGCTTGTCCTTGTCCGGGACGGAGGGGTCCGGCTGGGCTTCTTTCTGATCGCCGGGACTGTGATATGGAAGCTACTGGGCAGTGAAGAGGAAAAAGGAGAACCTGAGGTGAAAATCGGATGGAAGTCTTAGTATTGTCCTGCGGCATGGGCGGCGGACACGACGCTGCCGGACAGGCGGTGGCAGAGGAGCTGCGGCGCAGAGGCCATTCTGTCACGTTTCTGAACGCCTTTGACCTGAAAGACAGGAAAACCTCCTCCTTCATCAACAACGCCTATATCGGCATTGCCCAGCGGGTCCCCAGACTGTTCGGCATGATCTATTCTCTGGGGAATGCCTACCGGCGGCTCCCCGTCCAGTCCCCGGTCTACTGGGCCAATGGGAAAATGTCCGGATATCTGGAGCAGCTTTTCAGCGAGCATCATTTTGACGCAATCGTGGCATCCCACACCTTTCCCGCCCTGACCCTCACAAAAATGAAGCGGCAGGGAATCCCGCTGCCGAAAACCTTTTTTGTGGCAACGGACTATACCTGTACTCCCTTTGAGGAGGAATCCGACTGCGATTACACCGTGATTCCATCGCCGGAGCTTACGGAGGAGTTCTGCAGCTACGGCTTCCACAGGGACCGGCTTCTGCCCTTCGGCATTCCGGTGCGTCGGGAGTTTGCCCAGGATACCCCCCGGGAGCAGGTACGGCGGAAGCTGGGCTGGGCCGGTGACAGTTTTGTGATGCTGCTGTCCGGCGGAAGCATCGGCGCGGGGCAGATCTCCACCGCCATAAGGGTGCTGCGGCCCTTCCTGTCCGGAGACAGCCGTCGGCGGCTGGTCGTGGTCTGCGGCAACAACCGGAAGCTCTACGAAAAGCTATCCGGGGAGTGTGCAGGGTGCGGTCAGATTACCCTGATGGAGCAAACGAAGCAGATGGCGGATTTGATGCACGGCTGCGATGTCTTTCTTTCCAAGCCGGGGGGACTGTCCTCCACGGAAGCCGCTGCCGCCGGAGTGCCGCTGATCCACATTTCCCCCATTCCCGGCTGCGAGTCCCATAATTGCCGCTTCTTTGCGGAACGCGGTATGAGCATCGCCGTCAAAAACCTGAAGCAGGATCTGATTCCCGCGGTGGAAGCCCTGCAGGACCCCTCCGCTGCCGCCCGGATGCGGCAGGCGCAGCGCGCCGCCCTGGACCGGTTTTCCACAGACCGGCTGTGCAGCTTTCTGGAACAGACATCCGGATGAAATCCCGAAAAGAGAGGCAGCCGCCCAATGTCCGTAAATCAAGCTGACGAAACCTCCTACCCTCAGAAATGAGATGGCAGGAGGTTTTTTCGTCATGATTTCAAAATAGGGCTTACCCGATCCGCAGTCATTCCACAAAAGCAGAGAGAATACGCATATGTTGAATCATGCCGCTTAGCGGTGAACGAAGCGGCATTGGCTGCAAGGGAGGAACTTTTGTTGTGCGCCGGGAAACAAGAGAAGACTGCATTACCGCTTCTTCCGGTTCCTGCGCCAAGCCAGAGGCACCATCATGGTGAGGATAGGATAGATCTCCAGCCGGCCCAGCAGCATATTCCAGCACAGCAGCAGCTTGCCCCAGTCCGAGAAGCCGGAGTAGTTGCCCATGGGGCCTACCAGCTCCAGGCCGGGTCCGATGTTGTTCAGGCAGGAGGCCACCGCCGTAAAGGTGGTGATCAGATCGAAGTGCTCCAGGGACAGCAGCAGGACGGACACGCCGAACAGCAGGATGTACAGAACGAAATACACATGGACGCTGCGGAAGGTCTTTTCGTCCAGGGGCTTCTTTTCAAAGCGAACCACGGACACCGCATGGGGGTGGATCATGTGGCGCACGTCCTGCACCGCCGTCTTGAGAAGGATCACCACCCGGGCGATCTTCAGGCCGCCGCCGGTGGAGCCGGCACAGGCACCGAAGAACATCAGCAGCACCATGATGGCCCGGCTGAGCTCCGGCCAGGAGGAGAAATCCGTCGTTGCGTAGCCGGTGGTGGTGATAATGGACGACACCTGAAACAGGGCGTAGCGCAGGGATGTCCCGAAGGAATACATCAGGCTGGTCAGGTTCCAGGTGATGGCGACGATGGCAGCGCCCACCACGCAGAGATAGGCGATCAGCTCCTCCGACAGCAGCGCCTCCCGGAATCTCCGGCACAGCAGCAAAAAATACAGGTTGAAGTTCACACCGAACAGCAGCATGAACACGGAGATCACCACCTCCGCATAGACGCTGTCGTAGGCGCCAACGCTGAGGGCCTTGTTACTGAAGCCGCCGGTGCCGGCGGAGCCGAAGGAATGGATCAGGGCATCATACAGGGGCATCCCGCCCAGCAGCAGAAGAACCACCTCTGTCACCGTCAGCAGCAGATAGATGCCGTAGAGGATCTTGGCGGTATCCCGCAGCTTGGAGGACAGTTTTCCCACCGTAGGACCGGGCACCTCCGCCCGCATCAGGTGCATGGCGCGGCCGTCGGTGGTAGGCAGCACCGCCATGACGAATACCAGCACACCCATGCCACCGACCCAGTGGGTAAAGCTGCGCCAGAACAGCATTGCCTGACTCAGCAGCTCCACATTGGGAAGGATGCTGGCGCCGGTGGTGGTAAATCCGGACACGGTCTCAAAAAACGCGTCTACAAACCGGGGAATCTCCCCGGAGATCACAAAGGGCATGGCCCCAAACAGGGACATGAGGATCCAGGCCATGGCAACGATCACCAGGCCCTCCTTGGCGTAAATTGTGGTGTTTTTGGGAGCGCGGATGCCGGCGGCTGCACCGATGACCAGCAGCAGCCCCATAGGGATCAGGAAAGCGGCGGCATTGGACTCCCCATACAGGATCCCCACCAGCATGGGTATGACCAGCAGAGCCGCCTCCACCAGAAAGATCCGGCCCAAGGTATGGATAATCATTTTATAGTTCATAACGGCCGCCCTTTATCGCAGATGTCCCGAAGATCGGAAAGGGAAGCGTTGGTGGTGACCACGATCACGTCGTCTCCCACCTGGATCTCGTCGTTGCCGGAGGGAATCAGGGTCTGCCCGTTTTTCCGCACGATACCTACCACCAGCAGGTTGGGCTTCAGCTTCAGATTCCGCAGCGGAATCCCGGCGAAGGGGAAGCCCTCGTCCACATAGAACTCCAGCGCCTCCGCTTTCCCGTCCACGATCCGGTGGAGGGTACGGATATTGGAGCCCATGCTGTTGTGCATGGCCCGAACGTACTGCAGGATCTGCTCGGTGGTCACCGAGCCGGTGGAGACCACGCTGTCCACCATGCCACGGGCCTCCGCCAGATCGGAGAAGGACTTCCGATTGATCTTGGCCACCACTTTTCCGGCGTTGACGCTGGAGGCGTACATGGCAAGGATGATGTTGGTCTCGTCCATGCCGGTCAGAGCCACGAAGGCGTCCATTCCCTCCAGTCCCTCCTCCAGCAGCAGCTCGTTGTCTGCACCGTCTCCCTGGATCACCAGGGCCTCAGGATGGTGGATGGACAGTTCCCGGCATTTCTTCACATCCTTGTCGATGACGGTGATCCGGGCATTCAGGTTCCGCAGCTCCTTGCACAGGTAGTATGCCATGCGGCTGGCGCCTACGATCATCACGTTCCGGGCCGTGGATTTGTACAGGTTCAGCTTCCGGAAGAACCGTTCCAGCTCCTCCGGCGGCGCTGTCACATAAATGACGTCTCCCTGCATCAGGGTCTGGCTGCCGCTGGGGATCAGCACCTTTTGATTGCGCACCACTGCGGCGATCAGCACCTTCACTTTGAAGCTCTGATACAGGTCAGACAGCTTCATGCCGGTAAGGGGATTTTCCTTTTCGATCCGGTATTCGACCAGCTCAAACCGTGCCTTGGAAAACTGCTCCAGCTTCATGGCACTGGGGAAACGAAGTACCTGGGCGATCTTCCGGGCGGAAGCCTCCTCCGGATTGATGACCATGGAAAGCCCCAGCTCGCTGCGCATCAGCCGGAGCTGCTCTTCGTACTCCGGATTCCGGATCCGGGCAATGGTATGGGCCGTACCGATTTTCTTTGCCACCAGGCAGGCAAGGATGTTGATTTCGTCGCTGGAGGTGGTGGCGATCAGCAGATCCGCACCCCCGGCGAAGGCCTCTTTCTGGACGCTGTAGCAGCCGCAGTTGCCGGTCACACCCAGCACGTCGTAGATATTAACGATGTCGTTCACCAGATCCGGATTCTGGTCGATGACCACCACATCATGTTTGTCGGACACGAGCTGTTCGGTCAGGATCCTGCCCACCTTACCCAGACCCGCAATGATGATTTTCATATCTTTCCCCCGATAAAAATGCAATTTCCCAATATTTTATGCTTTCTCAATTGTACATGATTTTTCCCAGAATTGCAATGGGCATTCTCTCCCTCCGGGAGGCTGGGTGGTATGTCCCGGCGGGCAGGATCATAGAGTGTCTTACCGAATGCTTTGGGAGGATGAACTATGAAACGAAGGGTCCTTGCGATGGCGCTGTGCGCTGTGCTGCTTGCCGCCTGCCTGCCCCTGCAGGCCCGGGCCGTGGATCTCAACGCCCCGGGAAAAAGCGCCCTGCTCATGGAGATGGAGACCGGCACCGTACTCTACGAGAAAAATGCCCACGAGCCGCTGGCCCCCGCCAGCGTCACGAAAGTGATGACCATGCTGCTGATCATGGAAGCCATCGACAGCGGCAAGATCGGCTGGGACGACACCGTCACCGCCTCGGAGACCGCAGCCGCCAAAGGGGGCAGCCAGATCTACCTGAAGGTGGGAGAAACCATGTCCGTTGCGGATATGGTCAAGTCCATTGCCGTATCCTCCGCCAACGACTGCGCCTGTGCCATGGCGGAGCACCTGTGCGGATCGGAGTCGGCTTTTGTGGACCAGATGAATGCCCGGGCAAAGGAGTTGGGCATGAACGACACGCATTTTGTCAACTGTACCGGCCTGGATGACGGAGAAAACGCCTCCGCCCACCGGACCAGCGCCTATGACATCGCCATCATGTCCCGGGAGTTGATGAAAAATCACCCGGATATCCAGAAATTCACCACCATCTGGATGGACAGCGTCCGGGGCGGGGTCTTTGGTCTGTCCAACACCAACAAGCTGATCCGCTTCTACGCCGGGGCTACCGGGCTGAAAACCGGCTTCACCTCCGGCGCCGGCTATTGCCTGTCCGCCACCGCCCAGCGGGAGGGGCTTTCCCTCATCGCAGTGGTCATGGGCTGCGCCACCTCTTCGGAGCGCTTCTCCGCCTGCAAATCCATGCTGGACTACGGCTTTGCCAACTTCGCCATGGTGACCCCTGCCCCGGAAGGCACCGCTACGGTGCCTGTGGTGCTGGGAGCGGCACCGGAGGTCACCGCCGTTCCCGGCCAGTCCCCGGCGCTGCTCATCGACAAGGCCCAGAAAAACAGCATTACCACCCAGATCACCCTGGAAGAGCAGGTCACCGCACCGGTCAGCGCAGGTCAGCGTCTGGGCACCCTGACCATCCGTGCCGGGGAGCAGATCCTGCGGCAGATCCCCATGGTGGCAGAACAGCCTGTGGAACGGCTGACCTACCTGCAGCTTTTCCTGTTTGCCCTGCGAAAACTGTCCATGGGGGCCTGACGGACTTGACAGATCCGTCCTTGTCTGGTATGGTTAGAAAAAACCGGAAGGAGATCGGATCATGCAATATCTGTTCGTCATCGATTATCAGAACGACTTTGTGGACGGAAGCCTGGGCTTCCCCGGCGCCGAAAAGCTGGACGCACCCATTGCCGCCAAGGTCCGCAGCTACGGCAAAGGCCGGGTGTTCTTTACCCGGGACACCCATGGGCAGGACTATCTGTCCACCCGGGAGGGACGGAATCTGCCCGTGGTCCACTGCATCCGGGGCACCCGGGGCTGGCAGGTCTACGGCGAAACCGCCAGGGCCCTGCAGGAGGTGGAGGCCACCCCCATCGACAAGTATTCCTTTGGCATGGACCCCGGGGAAGCAAAGGATGTCCTGCCCGAAAACGCCGACAGCATTGAGCTGGTGGGCCTGGTGAGCAACATCTGCGTGGTCAGCAATGCGGTGGTGCTGCAGACCCGGTATCCGGAGGCAAAGATCATCGTGGATGCCGCCTGCGTTGCCTCCAACGACCCGGAAATGAACGAAAAGGTGCTGGATGTGCTGGAGGGCCTTCAGGTCACCGTCACCAATCGATAATCATAACCACCGGCCGTTTGCACTTGCCCCCTTAGGGCTTTTTACCAGCCGAGCCTATAGGCTCATCGAATTCTCTTTCACTTGCGTGTGATGCCCCGCCACCGCAGATGCGGGGTTCGGTGCGCATTAAGGCCCCCTTGTGTAAAGGGGGCTGTCACCGCACAGCGGTGACTGGGGGATTGTAACTACGAGTACAACCCCTCCGTCACGGCTTAGCGCCGTGACACCTCCCCTTACACAGGGGAGGCTTTCTGCTGCAGCGGGACTCGGCATAGCGAAAGCTTTTTGGAACCACCAGCCCGGCTGGTAGTTTTCTTTAACCAACAAAAAGCCATGAAGACACACAGGTGTGCCTTCATGGCCGTTTATGGAGCGTTCGAGTCACTGCAGTTTTTTCCTATCGAATCTTCGGGAATAGATTCTTCACCGCAGGATAGATGATTCGGAATTTCCGATACCTCGTT
>JAQXVF010000033.1 GCA_029224785.1 Bacillota bacterium | reverse complement strand
AGCTCCTTCAGGTCGGCAGCGGTCAGCTCCACATCATAGGTGACACCCTTCTCTTCCTTCATCTTGTCGATGAGCTGCTCAAAGTATTTCTTGCCCACTTCCATGACGACATCGGAGAACATCTGGATAAAGCGGCGGTAGGAGTCATAGACGAAGCGCTCGAACTTGGGATCGGGATTGCTGGCGATCATGGCATTGACGACCTCGTCATTCAGCCCCAGGTTCAGGATGGTGTCCATCATGCCAGGCATGGAAGCCCGGGCACCGGAACGGACGGAAACCAGCAGAGGATTCTTCAGATCGCCGAACTTCTTTCCGTTGATCTGCTCCATCTTCTCCACGTAGACCATGATCTCCGCCATGATCTCATCATTGATGGTGCGGCCATCCTCATAATACTGGGTGCAGGCCTCAGTAGAGATGGTAAAGCCCTGAGGAACAGGCATACCGATGTTGGTCATCTCCGCCAGGTTTGCGCCCTTGCCACCCAGCAGCTCACGCATGGTTGCGTTGCCCTCGGTGAACAGATAGACATACTTATGAGACATTGTATAACCCCTTTCGTATTTCTTCTTCATTTTTTCAGGAAATCACTGTCAATTACTGACTTACCGAAACAGTATAGCATAAAAAAACCTTTATTGCAAACCATTTTTTAAGAAAAGTGCCAGAAAAATCTATAATTATTCGATAATTTTATACTTTTTCAGAAATATGTACAAATTGGCGGAAGCAGCCTGTTCCCGCCGACTGCCGCATGCGGATTTTTTGTCAATATTTTCTAATAACCCCACGAACGATGCCCAGGATCTCCGCTTCGGTGCCATCGATGGGCTCAAAATCCGGGTTTTCCGGCATCAGCCAGATTTTCCCGTTTCGCCGGCGAAGGCGCTTTACGGTAGCCTCGTCACCCAATCTGGCCACCACGATCTGACCGTCATCGGCGGACGGCTGGGGGCGGACCACCACCAGATCGCCGTCCAGAATCGCGGCGTTCTTCATGCTCAAGCCCCGGACCCGCAGGGCAAAGCAACTGGGATCCCCGTCCCAGGCAACGGTGCCTTCCATGTTTTCCACCGCAAGGATGGGTACTCCGGCGGTAACGACGCCCACCAGAGGGATCTGTCCCGGGCGGGATGTAACGGAAACAGCCCGCTTTCTCCCCTTTTCCCCGGATGCCTGCAGCAGCCCCTTCTGCCGGAGCTGCTCCAGATGATAGCTGACCGTCGCGGTGGAACGGAGGCCGACAGCCTGTCCGATCTCCCGGATGGACGGTGCGTAGCCGTTTTCCTGAATGAAGTCGTTGAGAAACTGCAGGATCTTTTCACTTTTGTCACTGGTTCGTGCCATGCGCATCCCCTCCTGATTGGAATATAGCACAAATGTGTGAAAAAAGAAAGAGTGATTTTGATTTTTCTCCATTTTTCCTGTTCTCCCCTGCCTTGGATGGTGCATATACTGTCCTATCTGCTTTAAAAAAGGGGAGATGCTATGAATAACGAGGGCATTGCCTACGCAGATCCGGAGGAGCTGGCCGGGCTTGCCGCCCTTTGTACCTGGGAGGAGGAATCGGCGACGCTGTACGCCCGGCTGGCCCGCCGGATCCCCCGGCATCAGCAGACGCTGCTGACGCTGCGGAAGGAAAACAGGGAATACGCCGCCTGTCTGCGGGGAATCTACCGGCTGTTGTCCGGAAATCCCCCCAGAATCTCCGATCCGGCGGTGCCGGACATTCCCATGGATTCCGCTCTGCTCCGGTGCTTCAGCCGGGAGCTGCAATGTGCCGCAGGCTACCGGAGGCGGCAGGATCATCCCGAATTTTCGGGAGTCTTTTCCCAGATGCTCCGGGAAAAGGACCGGCACGGGTTCCTTCTGCTGCAGGTTCTGGGCTCTCTGCCCCCGGCGGGGCATTAGTTCGAGCCCCGATTCTCCGGGGATTGCCGGCTTTCGTGCAACTCTTTTTTCTTCAGTGCCTACTTATGACAACAGCGAATTTGCTGAATCAGGAAAAAGGAGCGTGCAAAATGGAAAGAACGGTTTTACGCACAGGAAAAACCAGGCGGTCCCGGCACCGTCATCCGACGTTGGGAAAGGAGCGTTCATGAAACTCTATATCAGTCCCTCCGATCAGACGGAGAACCTGTACGCCTGGGGCAGCACCAACGAAGCGGTGCAATGTGAGCGCATCGCGGAAAGCCTGGAAACGGCCCTCCGCCGGGTTTCGGGGATCCTGGTCCGGAGAAACACCACCGGCGCCATTTCCTCTGCCATTCGGGAGAGCAACGAATGGGGCGCAGACTACCACATCTGCATCCACACCAATGCCTTTGACGGCACCGTAGCAGGGACCCGACTTTTCTGTTGGGATGAGGATGGGGATGGCTTCCGGGCCTGTCAGGCGGTCATGGAGGCGCTGGCCCCCATTACCCCCGGCACCTCCGACGGGATCCGCCCCCGGCCTGAGCTGAACGAAATCCGAGGCACCGCCGCCGTCACCGTTTACATCGAGATCGGCTTCCACGACAACCCGGCAGAAGCCCAGTGGATCGTGGGTCACACGGAACAGATCGCCAAAGCCATCTGTCAGGGTATGTGCCGTCACCTGGGGCTGTCCATTCCGGAGGATCCTTGGTACCGGGTGCAGGTTGGTGCCTTCCGGGTGTACGAGAACGCCCGTGCCCTGCAGCAGAAACTGATCGCCCAGGGCTATCCCGACGCATTCATACGAAAGGAGTAACATGGAACGAAAATTTACAGAAGGAAAAGCGGCCATCACCGCCGCCCTCTCCGCTGCAGCCTCCCTGTTGGGCTGGCGGGGAATCCTGGCGGCGGTTTGGATCGCTGCAATGGGGCTGGACTACCTCTCCGGTTCCGCCGCCGCCTGCAAAAACGGGCAGTGGAACAGTCATGACGCCCGGCAGGGGCTGTGGCATAAAGGCGGAATGATCTGCGTGGTCATCGCCGCCGCCATTGCCGACAGCGTACTGTTCGTCACCTGCGACCGTCTGAATCTGGGGCTGTCCTGGTCCGGGTATGTGCTGCCTCTGGTCATTACCTGGTACATTCTGACCGAGCTTGGCTCCATTCTGGAAAACGCTGTGAAGCTGGGAGCCGCCGTACCGGAATGGCTGACCAGGCTGCTGAAAGCACGGCTCAGCTCAGTGGACTCCGCAGCAGACGGAAACTGATCCATCGGCACAACCAAAACGCTCCCGCACCGGAAATCCGATGCGGGAGCGTTTTCGTTTTCTATGTTGGGATCTGAGAGCCTTTCAGGGTCAACGATCCCCATGCGGCAGAGATTACTTGCCGCCCAACTGCACGTCGCCCAGCTTATGGACCTGGAAACCGTTGGCCTTGTACTCCTCATAGTCGAAGGCTTCGATCTCGTCTCTGGCCAGCTTGTGGTATGCATAGAAATTGGGGATATCCTCGTATCCGTCTCCCAGATTGTGGTTCAGGAAGGCATCTGCGATCTCGCAGCCCATCACGGGCGCCACATAGAAGCCGCCCATGGAAAGGACATTGGCGCCGTTTCCGCAGGCAGCCCGAAGGCCCGCAGGAACACTCTCCACCACGCCGGCATGAACACCGGGGCACTTTCCGGCAGCGATGTGGATGCCCATTCCGGTGCCGCAGAACACCAGGCCCTTTTCGTACTCACCCTCGCTGATTTTGGAACCGACCCGGAAGCCCACACGGTGGAACATATTGTCCGGGTCCCTGCGGTTTTCTTCTCCGGTCACGCCCAGATCCAGGACCTCCCAGCCCTTGGCCTTCAGGTGGGCAACCACCGCTTCCTTCAGGGCAAAGCCCGCCCCGTCGGAACCGACAACGACTTGTTTGTCTTTGCAAGTTTTCATAACAGCAGCTCCTCTCGGATAGATTTGTGTTCGCTTGTTGTTATCATAACAGACTCGTGCAGAAAAATCAATACAGTCGTGTGTAATTTGCACAACCTGACGGCTTTTTTCGTTTCGTATCCTGTAAAGGTTGCCGTATATCAAACCAAACGGGCAAAAAAAGACACCTGCCAGAGCAGGTGTCCGTTCTTTGGTGACCCGTACGGGAATCGAACCCATGTTACCGCCGTGAAAGGGCGGTGTCTTAACCGCTTGACCAACGGGCCTGGTAGCGGCAATCTGATTCGAACAGATGACATACCGGGTATGAACCGGCTACTCTACCAACTGAGTTA
>JAQXVF010000032.1 GCA_029224785.1 Bacillota bacterium | reverse complement strand
ACGCCTTCGCGGAGGACGTTCAGGCGTCGCTGGACGCGGGGATGAACGACCATATTGCCAAACCCATTGTCGTCGAAGAAGTGGTCAAGGCCATTGCGAGAAATCTGGATCGGTGAATGAATAGAAAAAGACCTCTCTGGCAGCCAAGCCGGAGAGGTCTTTTCGTTATTTACAGCAGGAGAGGATGTACTCTGCCGCCATTTTTGCGCCGCCTGCCTCCCGGAAGCTTCGGGCGATGCGCCCCGTCTGTTCCCTATAGGAAGGATCTGCAAGCACGGTTTCCAGGGCCTTGCGGATGTGGTCAGGTTCCTCTGAGTGCAGCCGCAGCCCCAGACCCAGCTTTTCCATCTGATCCGCCACAGCAGCTTCCTCGCTTTGCTGCGGGTCCAGCACCGTGGGAACGCCGTACCAGATGGCCTCGCTGGCGCTGTTCATGCCGCAGTGCGTTAAAAATACATCTGCCTGCTGCAGCACCGCCAGCTGATCGACCCGTTCCGCCGCTTGAATATTGGAGGGCAGCGGGCCCAGAGCCTCCAGATTCTCTGCCGTCCCCACCGACAGGACGGCGTCCACATCCATTCCTGCTAAAGCAGTCACGCAATTCCCGCAAAAACGTCTGCGGTCGTGGATCACGGTGCCCAGAGAGATGTACACCAAGGGCCGGCTTTTTTTCGCGGCCGGCGCTGCCCGTTCCGGCAGAGAGGGGCCTACGAAGGCATAGTGTTCCGAAAAGGTTTCCGCCATGGGCTGGAATTCCCGGGAAGTATAGACAATGGTGTTGGTTTCATTGTCATTTTGCAGCAGATCGGTGACCTTCTCCACCGGATACCCGTGCTGCCGCAGCAGGGCCATCTTACGCCCGATGCGGGGGATCCCCAACAGGGAGCGCAGCAATTCGCTCCCCTTCGGTTTCATCAAAGCGGCAGACTGCTGATTGAAGGCAAAGGTGGTGGTAGAGCAGACATATGGGAGCCCCAGCTTTTTGGCAAAGAGCTTTCCCCAGAAACAGACAGAATCCGAAACGATCACATCGGGCTGAAATTCCGCCAACTCCCGGCAGACCTGCTCCTCCAGCGTCAGCGTAGTCTCGGTGACCATCTCCACCAGAGCCGCGAAATCCCGCCCCACGATTTTGTCCAGATTCTTGGGCTGTGGGGGCAGGGCGCCGTCACAGCAGACTACCTCCGCTCCGGCAGCCTCCAGCTTTTCCCGAAACGGCTCAAAGGAATAGTAACGGACCTGGTGCCCCATGGCGGTCAGCCGCCGCACCACTTCCACCGTGGGGTTGGTGTGCCCCCAGGCGGGAATGCAGAAAAATACGATCCGGCTCATGAGTTGCCCTCCCCTCTGAGCATGGCATCAAACTGTTGGAACAACACATCATCCTTGGTAATGACGATTCCCTGCTTCTCGTCCGCCAGAACCAGCAGGGTATCTCCCGGATTGATGTCAAAGAGATCCCGGACCCCCTTTGGGATCACGATCTGGCCTTTCTCGCCTACCCGGGCAATTCCCGCATATTTTCCGCTCGACTTTGCCATTGGATACATCTCCTCTAAAAGTATACTTAGTATAACTTTTCATACTTATTGTACGACCAGAGATGCCATCTGTCAAGCCCTGTTTTATGCCTGATGGGAGAAATACATACGGCGGTCAAAAAAACCACCGGTGCGGCGGTGAACCGCCGTACCGGTGGCCGGAGTGTAAACCATATTTGATTTGAGCGCGGCATCCCCATAACAGTGGTATCCGCGGCGGCGGATAGCTGCGATGAGCGGGGAACTGCAGGGATATCATCACAGAACACGGCGCCCCGGGTGTGGGCGGGCTTAGCGGTTCAGATTCCGCGCAATGGTCTTTACGATCTCATCCATGGAAATGGGCTTTGCCACGTGGCCGTTCATTCCGGCGTCCAAAGAGGCCTGAACATCTTCGGCGAAGGCATTGGCTGTCATGGCAATGATGGGGATGGTATCGGCATCCGGACGGTTTTGCAGGCTGCGGATGGCTTTCGTCGCCTCATAGCCGTTCATCTTCGGCATCATCACATCC
>JAQXVF010000031.1 GCA_029224785.1 Bacillota bacterium | reverse complement strand
AGCTGCTCGGTCTGGGTGTCGATGGAAGAGGTGGCCTCGTCCAGCACGAAGATCCTGGGATCTGCCAGCACGGCCCGGGCGAAGGAAATGAGCTGCTTTTCCCCGGTGGAGAGCTTATCACCGCCCTCACCTACATCGCTGTCCCAGCCGTTTTCCAGCTTTGCCACCACCTGGTCGGCGGAAACCGCTTTGGCTGCGGCCTCAATCGCTTCATCGGTGGCGTCCAGCTTGCCGTAGCGGATGTTTTCCCGGATGGTGCCGGAGAACAGGTGGGGGTTCTGCAGTACATAGCCGATATTGGAGTGGAGCCATAGCTGACTGCGCTGCCGGTAGTCCACCCCGTCAATGAGGACCTGTCCCTCCGTAGGCTCGAAGAACCGGCAGGCCAGGTTCACAAGGGTGCTTTTTCCTGCGCCGGTCTCGCCTACGATGGCCACGTTGGTGCCGGCGGGGATCTTCAGATTGAAATGCTCCAGCACATTTTCTCCGCCGTCAGGGTA
Organism: Bacillota bacterium; assembly: GCA_029224785.1. Lineage (GTDB taxonomy): Bacteria > Bacillota > Clostridia > Oscillospirales > Oscillospiraceae > Faecousia. Next base: position 8,946 of record JAQXVF010000031.1, on the reverse strand, counting down.
GCGGAAGGTTACATCCCGAAATTCAATTTCGCCGATCAGCGGCTCCCAGTTTTCCTGTTTCGGATCAAACGCATCCCCGTATTTTGCCACAACCTCCGGGGTGTCCTGTACCTGGGGCACTTCCTCCAAAAGTCCGGTGACCCGCTCAATGCAGGCCTGCATGGAAATGAATTCCGCGATGGTGGCGGCGCATTGCTGTACCGGGTCGAAGATGGTCATGGAGTAGGTCAGGAAGGTGGAAAGTACGGCGATATCCATGAGCCGGCTTTTCACCATGTAGCCGCCCCGGACCATGACGGCAGCGACTGCCAGCATGGAAATGAACACCATGAGGGGAATGTACACCGCGTTGAGCCGGGCGGCAGAAATGCCTGCGTTGTACATCTCTCCGGTGAGGCGCCGGAAGCTCCGGTCATTGCCGTCCTCAATCACCAGGGTCTTGGAGGTTTTGGCTCCGGTGATACCCTCGTTGAAGGAAGCGGTGATCTGGGAGTTGATTTTCCGCACTTTGCGGTTTTGTGCCAGAATCCTGTTCTCGAAAAACACGGTGAGAACCGCAAGCACGGGCACCAGAATGATCACCAGCAGCGCCAGATGCCGGTTCAGCAGGAACATGGCGACAAAGGTGCCAATGACATAGATGCCGCCCCACAGCAGATCCGCAAAATTCCATGCCAGGTTGCCGGCGATCCGGTTGGTGTCACTCATAACCTTGCTGAGGATCTGCCCTACGGGGTTGACATTGTAATAGGACAGGGAAAGGGTCTGCAGGTGATGAAAGAGCTTTTGCCGGAGATCCCGGCCCAGGTTCATTTCCACCTTCATGGAGCAGCGGGCAAAGCCGATTACCATGACTGTCTGCAGCAGGATCATGGCAAAATACACCCCGCCGAAGGTTCCCAGCCCCTGCAGAGTGCCGCCCTCGATGAAGTGACCCACGGCATATTGCTGCAGCAGGGGCAGCAGAATATCCACCAGAGCCGTTATCAGGTTGAAAATCAGAAGGAGAACGTAGGCCTTCTTATAGTCCTTCAGCAGAGGCAGGAGCTTTTTCCAAACCTTCCAATCGAAGGAGGTATTTTGCTTTTGTTCCGTCTCCATCTTACATTCCTCCTTCCTGCATCAGAGCGCGGTCGTCGCTGCTCATCTGAATGTCGTAAATATCCCGGTACATTCCCGGTCGGGAGATCAGTTCCCCGTGGGTGCCCAAATCTACCACCCGGCCTTTGTCCAGCACAAGGATCTTGTCGGCCTGCATCAGGGTGGTGATCCGGTGAGAAATGAGGATCACGGTGGAACCTCCCAGATTCTCCCGCAGGGCATTGCGGATCTTTTGGTCGGTTTCCGCGTCCACGGCGGAAAGGGAGTCGTCAAAAATCATGATGGGGGCCTTTTGCAGCAGCATCCGGGCAATGGCCACTCGCTGCTTCTGTCCGCCGGAAAGGGTCACGCCCCGCTCACCCACCATGGTGTTGTAGCCCTCGGGAAAGTCGGAAATCGCTTCGTCGATACAGGCGATCCGGGTGGCCTGCCGCATCTGTTCATCGGTGGCATCCGGCCGCACAGCCTTGATGTTATCCGCCAGCGTTCTGGAGAACAGGAAAGGTTCCTGCAGCACCAGGCCGATCTGGCGGCGTAGGCTTTCCCGGGTAAAGGCGTTCAGGGGCTTGCCGCCAATGGTGATCCGGCCTTCCTCCGGGTCAAAGAGCCGGTCCAGCAGATGGGCCAGAGTGCTTTTGCCGGAGCCGGTGCTGCCCAGAATGGCAAAGGTGGAGCCGCCGGGAATGGTGAAGGACACATCTTTCAGCACCGGCTGCTCCTCATAAGAGAAGCTGACATTCCGGAATTCGATGTCACCCACCGCGGGCAGATCCTCTGCGCCGGGATCGTTCTGCTCCTCCTGGGCAGTGGTGATGTAGCCCACCCGGTCCATGGAGACGCCGGCCTTGCTCATGTCGGAGAGGACTCTGCCCAGGGAACGGACAGGCCAGGCCAGCATGGCGTTGTAGGAGATGAATGCCAGAAATTCTCCCAGAGTGATGTCTCCCCGGACAGCTTCCGGCACACCGAAGAGGATGATGACCAGAACCTGAATGGAGGTGAGGAAGGTGCCGGAGGCCCAGTATACGCTCATCAGTTTGCCAAGCTGGATCCAGAGAGTGGAAAACCTCTGGTTTTTCTCCTGGAAACGGTCCATTTCGTACCTTTCCCGGCCAAATGCCTTTACCACCCGCACCCCCGTGAGGTTTTCCTGGGTGGTGGTGGTCAGCGCGCCCTCGGCTTCATCCGCGGCCTGGAACCGCCTGGAAATCCTGGAAAAGAACAGCCCGGAGGATCCGCCTACGATGGGCAGGAACGCCAGGGCCACAAGACTGAGCCTGACATTCATGGAGAACATGATGCTCATGTACAGAACGATTAAAAAAACAATGCGGACCACCTCAATGAGCTGGTTGCACACGAACATTCGGATCACATCCACATCGGAGGTGCAGCGCTGAATCATATCGCCGGTGGGGTTGGCGGTATGCCAGGAGAAGGAAAGCCGCTGAATGTGATGGTACAGGTCATCCCGAATGTGCTTGACGAACCGCTCGGAGCCTTTGCTCAGGGTGATTCTCTGCAAAAAGGTGCTGACTGCCCTGGCGATGGCAGCCAGCAGGGCGGCTCCGGCACATATCCAAAGGGCGGTCAGAGGCGCTTCCTGCAGGGCAGAAAGGGTGGTGAAGGGGGAGAGCAGGGAAGGAAGCGCTACCGGCTCCTCCTTCAGAATTCCGTCCACGGCAAAGCGAATAATCTGGGGAAGCAGGGCGCTGAAAACCTGGGCCAGGCAGGAAAACGCCAGACTCAGCAAAAAAAGGGCGGTACAGCCTTTCAGATAGCGGGCTGTCAGGGACACCTTTTGCTTCCCTGTGAGTTTGAAATTGGATTCCATACGATACCTCTCAAGTCGAAAATGCAAAAAACGGCATAAAAAATGCACCTCTAACAAAGAGGTGCAGAAAAATGGCAGGACCTCAGCGCAGCAGGCCCCGGACAGAATGCATTCCTCTTTGTGTAATCAACAATACGTTTCTTCTCTTCATATCCGGCGCCTCCTTTCCTGTAATTTTCCTCATCGTACCATACTTTCCGGATGTTGTCAACAGAGAAACCGAAAAAAGGATGTGTTCCCACGACTTTGAATGATTTTGCATGGGAAATTGCCGGGAAAGATGCAACTTCGCTTTCCGCATTGTCTATCTATGACAGCAGCTTTTTGCTGAATCAGGAAAAAGGAGCGCGTACCATGGAAAACATCACGATCAACACAGAGAAAAAGGGCCCCCTTACCACCCTTTATGCCAAGGCCGGGGACGTAGGCACCCGGTTTTTCCGGATTACCCTGATGGAGGGGGATTCTCCCTATTCCGTTCCCCAGGACGCTGCCGCCGCCGTTCGGTACGAGCTGAGCGACGGACGCAGCGGCGTCTATGACACCGTCTGCCTGGCCGACGGCACCCAACGTCCGGCCTGCGTCCTGTCGGAGAACACTGTCACCTGTGAGATTGCGGGTCAGGTCCTGCAGGAGCCCGGCACCGGGCAGATCAGTGTGACATTGTATTCTCCCACGGGCAGGATCGGCACATGGAATCTGGCGCTGGTGGTGCAGGCCGACCCTGCCTGCGGGGAGGAGATCACGGATCCTGCCAGGGCACAGCTTCTCACCGCCAGCATTTCTGCATTCCTGCAGCTCTCGGGGGACGTGTCCCGGAACCGGGAGAGGATCGATGTCCTCAGCCGGAACGGCTCCGATCAGGGGGCAAGGATGTCGATCCTGGAAGCCCGGATGGACGGCTTTACCGCTCTGGCATCCGGGAGCACCACGGGGGATGCGGAGCTTGCGGATATCCGCACGGAGTGCAGCGGCTATGTGGCGTCGGGCGCGGGGGATGCCGTCCGGGACCAGATCGGGATGCTGCAGAGAAGCCTGAATGCGCTGTATCAGCATGGAGAAGCCGATGCCGTCCTCTTCTGGACGGCCCAGGAGGTGGACAGCACCGGCAATATCACCGCCTCTGCCAACTATCGAATCACCCAGGATCTATCGCCGGAGGAACTGGCCGGCGCTGTGATCACCGCCCCGGCATCCGAGAATATCTGGCTTTACCGCTGGAATGCTGCCGGTGAGTTCAGCGGCTACCGGACCATCCAAAAGGGCACCGTCTATACGGTACCGGAGGATTCCAGCCCTTACAGCAAGTTCGTTCTGGAGGCGACGCCCGCGGCTCTTTCCCAGATTACCGTCCGCCTGCGGGCCAATCTGGTGACCAAAAGCGATCTTGCGGACAGCCTGGTGCCTGCCTACGATTCCGGCCACCTGCAGTCCCGGATTCAGGATATCCGGGCGGCTCTTCGGTCTGAGACCGCCGATGCATTCCTATTTCTGACAGATCCCCATATTCCCCAGAATTCCCTATCCTCCCCCAAACTCATAGGCGAGATCCTGAAGGACACATCCATCCGGAAGGTCATCTGCGGCGGAGATATTCCGGGCCCCTTCGGAACCGCAGAGGAGTGCCTGGCAAGCGGCGATACATACTGGAAGCACTTCTCAAATCTGCCGGCCAGCCACTTCCTGGTCCATGGGAACCATGATTTCACCATCCGGGAAAGCTCCGACGGTTCGGAAGGCTTCACCGCGGACAGCGGAACCCTCTATGATTACTGCATGCGCCGCCAGGAAGACCGGATCCATGGCCCCCTCGGAAAATACTATGGGTATTTCGACAATTCCCGTCAGAAGATCCGCTATATCCTGCTGGATACCTGCGAGATCCGCCGGACCGGCGATAACAGCACAGGCTATGATTTTGAATACGGAATGAACCAGGAACAGATTCAATGGCTGCGGGACACGCTGCTTTCCGTGGAGGAGGGATATCATGTACTGGTCATCGGACACTGCCCGGTGGAATCCTCCATGGACTGGACCTACTCGGGCTACACGGAGGAGGGGAGCACCTACAAGAATCTGCAGATCGTGTCGGATCTTCTTCAGGCGTTTGCCAACCACCGGGTATTTGAAGGACAGAAGGATGCGAACGGAAACCGCTATGCGCTGAATGTCGGCGGCGTTCTGCGGGAATTTTTGTCCTGCCCTGCCGATTTTACAGGCGCAAAGGGCGCGCTGGCGGCATATATTCACGGACATATGCACGTTGACAGACTTTATTCTGTCGGAGGCGTCCGGTACATCTCCGTTGGGCCGGATGCCTGCTGTCAGGATGATACGGCAGTGACCCGGCAGAGCGGAACGGTCAGCGAGTCCCTGCTGGATGCGGTGGTGATGGATCCGGCACAGCGGAAGCTGACGCTGATCCGCATCGGCGCCGGAAATTCCGCCACGGTGACCTATTGAGCCAGACCAAAAGCTGAAGCGCCGCTGAAATTCAGCGGCGCTTTTTCAGCGTGTCAAAAAAATCCCTTGGCTCCCCCTTGGGGGGAGCTGGCAATGACCCGGTACGGGGCATTGCCTGAGAGGGGATGCTGCACCGAAAAACCATACTGCTGCGGGAATTCCCACCCCGCCCCTCTCAGCCTCGCAAAGCTCGGCAGCTCTCCCCGCAGGGGCGAGCCAAGGCGGACAGCAGTCTGCTGTCCGCCTTGGTATCCCATAATGGTCATGTCACAAAAGGACCTATGAACACGATCAGAAGGGCTTCGGGTTTTTGTTATTTGGTTACAGGCTGCAGTAGGCCACGGCGGTCCGGGCGGCCAGCCGGGCGTTGTTGAACACAAGCTGAATGTTGGAAGCAAGAGAGTCGCCGCCGGTCAGTTCCGCTACCCGGGCCAGCAGGAAGGGAGTGGTCTCCTTTCCGTGGATGCCCTGGGCCTCGGCCTCGGAAACGGCCTGGTCGATGGCGGCGTTGATCACGTCGACAGGCATGGCGTACTCCTGGGGAATGGGGTTGGTGACCAGCATTCCGCCGCCCAGCGCCATATCATTCTGGGCTTTGAAAGCGGCTGCCAGCTCTTCGGGAGTGTCCATCCGGTAGTCCACGGAGAAGCCGGAGCTGCGGGTGTAGAAGGCGGGCAGCTCCTTGGTGCCGTAGCCGATGACGGGCACACCGTTGGTCTCCAGATACTCCAGCGTCAGGCCCAGATCCAGGATGCTCTTAGCACCGGCGCACACCACCATCACGGGGGTGTGGGCAAGCTCCTGCAGGTCAGCGGAGATGTCCATGGTCTGCTGGGCGCCGCGGTGCACACCGCCGATGCCGCCGGTGGCGAAGATGCGGATGCCGGCCATGTGGGCGATCATCATGGTGGTGGTGACGGTGGTGGCACCGTCCATACCCCTGGCGCAGAGGACGGCCAGATCCCGGCGGGAGGCTTTGGCGATTTCCCGGCCCTTCTTGCCGAAGTATTCGATCTCCTGGGCGGTGAGGCCGGCCTTCAGACGTCCGCCGATGATGGCGATGGTGGCGGGAACGGCACCGTTTTCCCGGATCACCTGCTCCACCTTCAGCGCGGTCTCCACGTTCTGAGGATAGGGCATACCGTGGGAGATGATGGTGGATTCCAGGGCGACCACCGGCTTTCCGGCGGCAACGGCAGCGGCTACTTCGGGGTTTACATCCAGATACTTGTTCATATTCATGTTTCTCACCAATTCCTTTGTCAGATTTTGTTGTTATTATTTCATTCGTTCCAACAGGGTACTTTCGCTCATGGCGGGGTTGATGGTCTGGCTGCTCTCCATGGCAATGGCTCCGGCAGCCAGAGCGGAAAGACCGGTCCGGTGCAGATCGCTGCCCTGAAGATAGGCCCAGGCAATGGCGGCCATGGCCGCGTCGCCGCATCCGGTGGTGTTGACCATGGTGCCGGGGAGGTTGGGAAGATGCAGGCGCTGGTCTCCCATGGCGCAGTAGATGCCATCGGCGCCCAGGGAGAGAAAGACCCGGTGCACTCCCAGCTCCAGCAGCCGGTCAGCGGCCTTTTCCACACCCTCCGGGGTATCCGTGGGGATTCCGGAAAGAAGGGCTGCCTCCAGACGGTTGGGTTTCAGCGTGTGGATCCGGTGAAGAATGGGCCGCAGCTTCTCCGCTTTGATGGTGGACACCGGGTCACAGAACAGGGGGACCGTGCACTTTTCTGCCAGGAAGATCAGGGACTCCCGGGGGATGTTGGTGTCAGCAATGACAATCTGGGCGTTCTGCAGCAGGGGGAGATTGGCGGCCAGATAGGCAGGGGTGATCCGGTCACAGATCTCCATATCCGAGACGGCCAGAGCCATATCCCCGTTCTCGTCTGCGATATACAGATAGGTGGAGGTGGAAATGTCCGAAAGACGCAGGGCATGGCTGATGTCGATCCCCAGCTCCGCGCAGGAGGAGGCGATCTTCTGCCCGTATACATCGTCGCCAAAAGCGGTGAGCATCCGGACGTCGCAGCCCATCAGACTCAGATTGTGGGCAATGTTCCTTCCCACGCCGCCCAGACTGGTGGATACCACTCCCGGGTTGGAGTCGGATGCAACCAGAGGAGAAAACGACCGCCCACCGATATCCACGTTGACACCGCCCACCACGACGGAGTAGGAGTCGGAGCGCAGGATATATCCTTTCCCGGCAATATGACCCTTTCGGATCAGATTGGAGATGTGCACGGCAGCGGAGGATCGGGTGATACCCAACCGGTCTGCCAGCTCCTGCTGGGAGATCATGGGATCCCCTTCAATGAGCTGCAGGATTTGCCGTTCTCTCTGTGTCATAGCAGCCTCCGAAATAAGCAAGAATTTATTTTATAATCATATGCTTAGTATATCGCATTCCGTTGAAGTTGTCAATAGAAAGCCCCGCAAAACCGGAATGATTTTGCGGGGACGGGGTTATTCGTTGAAAAACAGCAGGGAAAACCAGGTGACCACATTCTGTCCGTACTGAAACTCCAGACCGTATTTTTCCGCTGTGGGGATCAAAACGATCCCATGGCTCTCCACACAGGGATGCATTCGCCCGGGCATCCGGCAGGGCAGGCCGTCCAGCCAGGCACAGCGGGAGCAGACGGTGCAGGCTTCCGTGGAGAGGATGAAGGGCTCCACGCCCTGCTGGCGAAACAGGTCCCTGACCCGGTTGGTCACAGCCTCGTGCTCCGGACGGGTGGCCAGGGTCTCTTCAATGTTGGAGATGTCGCTGACCTCCGTGATGGTGGCGATCATCAGGCAGCGGTTGTAGGACAGGCATTTTTCCCTGCATTCCTCCACCGTACCGACTGCCGGAGGACAGGCCCAGCTTTTGTCAAACATGGGGCATTCGGTCTGGCAGATGTGGCGGATTCGCTGGGAAAACTCCAGCTCATCCGGACGGAGGTAGACAGATGCATATAACGGTAATTCTGACAGTTTTGCTTCCAGTTTTTCTTTATCCATGACGATATTCCTCCATAATCCTTTTGCAGCCTTCCAGAATGTCATCCCATGCGGCGGAGAAGTCCCCGGTGTACCATGGGTCTGCCACATCCCGGGGGAGCAGGGGACGGATTTTCTGCTTCGGATCTTCCGGGAACAGCGCAGCCAGCCGGCGGGCATTGCTGCGGTCCATATAGTAGAGGGCATCGAAGGCGTCATAATCCGCCTTGGTCACTTTCCTGGCGCGCTTCCCGGAACAATCGATGCCGTGCCGGGCAAGCTCCCGCCGGGCGGGGGGATAGACGGGATTGCCGATCTCCTCACTGCTGACCGCCGCAGAGGCAATCTCAAATTCAGAGGACAGCCCTGCCCGGGCGGTCAGGTCCTTCAAAACAAACTCGGCCATGGGACTGCGGCAGATATTGCCGTGGCAGACGAATAACACTTTTACCATTGCTACGATACTCCTTGATAAACCACGATTTGCTTAGAGCCGCAAGGGTTTTTCGGATTTTCCCTTTTTGGCACATCGTTTCCTTTCGGGGCGTTTCGTG
>JAQXVF010000030.1 GCA_029224785.1 Bacillota bacterium | reverse complement strand
TTGCGATGAGGGTCCACCTGTTCCCATCCCGAACACAGAAGTTAAGCTCATCTGCGCCGACGATAGTTGCCGGGTGACTGGCCGTGAAAATAGGTAATGCCAACATAACCCCCCAGCCAAAAGGCTGGGGGGTTTTTCGTGTATGCCGCATTCCTTGAATTGCAAGAACTCGCCGGGGAGTCCCCGGCGAGTTCGTTTGCTGCATAGTGTTTTCGGGTCATTCTTCGGAGATATACTCTCCGTTTTTCATCTGTTGGATCAATTCGGCGGCGTGATTCACGGTATCGTAATCCGGGATCATTACATACAGTTCCTCGCTTGCAGAGTAGGTATCCCGGAAGCTGCCCTCGCCGGTTACACTGTAGGTGATCAGATCCCATTTGCCGGCATCTGCCAACTGATCTCTTATCAGCTTTGCAATGGCATCATAAGGCATATTGGTGCTGAAGCTGCCCTCCAGGGCGTTGAGTAGATCGGTGTACGTTGCCAGGATGGAGGGAGACAGGGCTTTTTTCACTACGGCTTTGATCACTTCCATCTGGTTCCGGCCGCGCTGATTGTCACCATCCGGGAAGGAATGCCGCTCTCGGACGAAGCCCAGGGCCTGGGCACCGTTCATATCGTTATATCCTTGTGAGAAGTAGTATTCGCCGTGCCGGGAAGTAAACTCATAAGCAGAGTAAACCGAAATACCGCCCAAAGCATCGATGATCTGCTCAAATCCGCTGAAATTCACGCGGAAATAGTAATCCACCGTGGTGTCGTAGAGCATTCCCAGGGTGTCCATACTGCACTGGACCCCGTAAATCCCCGCGTGTGTCAGCTTGTCGTAAGCTCCGCCGAACATGGACAGCGGAACGTAATAATCCCGCGGGGTGGACAGAAGCAAAATCTGCCGGGTGGTGGGGTTGACTACCGCAAGAATGTTCGTGTCGCTTCGGCTTCGCTCGGAGATATCACCGTAGGTATCAATTCCGCTGATGAACATGATAAATACACCGGAATCACTGCTTTCCTGGGAAGAGCCGGAGGGGGGATCGGTGGTTTTCGGGGGTTCAATGATGTGCTCCACCGTCACTGTGGACAACTCCCGGACGGAAGCACGAAAATCGCCGTAGCCGTCGAAATCCGAGATCAGGTCCAGGAAAGATGCATTGAGGAGAATGGCATCACATTCGTCGTTCAGAAGCGCATCCGCAAGATGGGTGAGCTTGCTGTAATACATGGAGGAGATGCGTTTGCCCAGAATGCCTTCGATCTGCTCCACGGCTGCATCCGTGCTCTCCTGATCGGTTTCCAGCAGAAGGCCGAATCGGTAATCACCAGTGTCCTCAATGGACTGGGCGGGATTCTCGTTCAGAACAAACAGACCCATACGGACACGCTCCGTCTGAGGGCTGGTGATGCTGCCCATGGTCTCTATCATGCTGGTCAGCATATGGGATCCGAATGCAAATCCGGCGATCAGCAGCACGGAAAACAGAACGCCGAGCACGAAAAGCACCCGCCTTTGGCTGCTCCAGGTCATGACAGCGGCCAGAAGAACCAGCAGAACAAACAGGACAGACAGCAAAATGAAAAGCCTGAAAGGCAGCAGGCCGGACCGATACAGGCAGTAATCGAAAAATCCGGCCAGTGCGGCAAGGATCACTGACAGGAGGATCCCGGGAAGATGATTTTTCAAAGTAAATCCCTCATTTCAATCTCACTCAATTGTCTGATTAGTATAGCACAAATCATCGGAAAATGGAACACTGAATCGCTTTTTTGGAAAAAAGAATAAAATGCCGCCGCAAAAATGCGGCGGCGCAGCGCTTATCGGTAGGGATTGATGTATCGTTCGTGACTGGTGGCATAGGGACGGGCATAGACGCCGGAGACCAGCCCAAGCATGGCATACAGGGACACAATGGAAGAAGGGCCGTAGCTGATAAAGGGCAGGGTCAGGCCGATCACCGGGGTGACGCCAATGCACATACCGATGTTGCTGAACACCTGGAAGATCAGAGCAGATGCGGCACCGTAGCACACCAGACGACGCATATAGTCGTTGCTGCGGTTGCCCACATAGATGCATCGTGCAATGATGGCAAACATAAGAAGCACCACAATCAAACAGCCCATGAACCCCAGTTCTTCTCCGATGGTGGAGAAAATATAGTCTGTGTGCTGGGCGGGAAGTGCGTCTGCCTGAGTCCGGTTGCCGTTGAACAGTCCCTGGCCGGTAAATCCGCCGCCGGTGAGGGACTCCAGACTCAGCCGGGTGTGGTAGCGTTCGTTGATGCCGTTGGGGTCGATGGTGGGGTCCACCAGAATCAGAAACCGCTTCTGCTGGTATTCGTCAAAGACCTTTGTCCAGATAATGGGGGCTACAACTGCCAGAGAGGCACCTCCTGCAAGGAACCAGAGAAGACTGATGCCGCCTGCAAAGGCAATCCCTGCAAAGATGAACACGAAAATCAGCGACACGCCGGCATCCCGGGACAAAACAAAGCTCAGGCCGAAAAGGAACACAAGGTGGAACAGCAGATGCATGACGGAGGGAATGGCGGAGGGCTTGTTCTGGTGGGATGCCATTACCGAGGCACAAATCAGCACAAAGGTGACCTTGCAGATCTCGGCAGGCTGGATATTCATGGGGAAACCGGGGAAGTGGATCCAGCTCCGGTTGCCGTTAATGGTCTGGCCGAAGGGAATCAGCAGAGCCAGCAGGAAGGTGTTGAACAGAACCAGGGCCATCCGGTGTTCCGAAAAGAACGCCACGTCAATGGAGGAGATAAAGACATACAGGAAAATTCCGATAAAGGCACCGGCCAACTGGAGAATCAGAAATCGGGTAAATCCGTAGGCGTTGGTGGCGCTGACGATGACCAGGCAGCCGAAGGCGGTGGTGATCAAGCAAAGGATCAGCAGGACCATGTCTCCCTTGCGGAAGAAGCCCCGGAGTTCATCAAAGAAACTGCGCAAAAAAACGCCTCCTTTCATCCCATCATTCTACCAAAGAAAGGGGAAAAAGTAAATAAGAGAAATGTGAACATTCCTGGTGCTTTGCTTCCCGCTTTTCCCGGGCGGATCCGCAAAACCGCCCTCCGATCATTCGAAGGGCGGTTTTGCTTATCTGGTTTTTTCTCTCTCGCAGTAGATGCAGCGGAAAGTGCCGTTTCCTACGGGGCGGAACACATGGGTCAGTTCCTGCTCGGTAGAGGTGATACAGCGGGGATTGTCGCACTGCAGCTCGGGAGCCACGATCTCCTCCCCCTGGGGCATCTCCCGGTCCTTCTGCTCCAGCAGCATAAGGATCAGAGCCATGCGCATATACTTGCCGTTGAGCGCCTGCTGGAAGTAGCAGGCCCGGGGATCGCTGTCCACGCGGACGGAGATCTCGTTGACCCGGGGCAGAGGATGGAGGATGCACAGGCTCTCCTTGGCGGGAACCAGCTTTTCGGGGGTGAGGATATAGCTGTCCTTCAGCCGCTCATAGACCTCCAGACTGTCGAACCGCTCCCGCTGGATCCGGGTCATGTACAGCACATCCAGGTGGGGCATGGCTTCCTCCAGCGACGTGGTCTCCAGGCAGGGAATGCCCTTTTCCGCCAGCTCCTGACGCACATATTCCGGAAGACGAAGTTCCTCGGGAGAAATGGCGATGAAACGGGTGCCCTGGTAGCGGCTCATGGCGGCGATGAGGGAGTGGACGGTGCGGCCATACTTCAGGTCGCCGCACAGACCGATGGTCAGATTCCGGAAGGAACCCTTCTGACGGAAGATGGTCAGAAGATCCGCCAGAGTCTGGGTGGGGTGGAAGTGACCGCCGTCACCGGCATTGATGACGGGGATGCTGGCATTCCGGGAGGCAACCAAAGGAGCACCTTCCTTGGGATGCCGCATGGCGATGATATCGGCATAGCAGGAAATCATGTGGGCGGTGTCTGCCACGCTTTCGCCCTTGGCGGCGGAGGAGCTGTTGGCGCTGGAAAAGCCGATGACATTGCCTCCCAGCTCCATCATGGCGGCTTCAAAGCTGAGACGGGTACGGGTGGAAGGCTCAAAGAACAGGGTGGCCAGCTTCTTGTAGCGGCACTTTTCCCGGTAGGCTTCCGGGTGCGCAATGATGTCCATTGCCACCGCAATCAGGCTGTCCAGTTCCTCTACGGAAAGATCCAGAATATCGATGAGGTTCCGCATTATTTGCCTCCGTTGACCGCCAGATAGTTCCGGATCCGGGCCACATTCTCGGCGTGCTCCGGCTTTTCTTCCAGATACTCGATGATGTCATACACATCCACAACGGAATAGACGGGGAAGCCGAATTCGTCTTCCACCTCCTGCATGGCCAGCTTCTCCCCCTGACCGCGCTCCTTCCGGTCCACCATGATGAAGGTGGCAACCACCTTCACCCTTTCCAGGTGGCTGAGGATGCCCATGCTCTCCCGGATGGCGGTGCCGGCGGTGATCACGTCCTCCACGATGACCACTTCCTCACCGGGCTGGGGGACATAGCCCACGAAAACGCCGCCTTCGCCGTGATCCTTGGCTTCCTTCCGGTTGAAGAAGAAGGGGACGTTCAGGCCCTCCTTGCTCAGAGCGACGGCTGCGGACACGGCGATGGAGATGCCCTTGTAGGCGGGGCCATAGAGGACGGTGGGGCGCTTGCCCAGCTTTTCCTGGTAGGCTCTGGCGTAGAATTCGCCCAGCTTTGCGATCTCGTCACCGGTCTTGATCATGCCGGCGTTGATAAAATAGGGGATCTTTCTGCCGGACTTGGCGGTGAAATCACCGAATTTCAGTACACCGGCATTTTCCAGAAAGGAAATAAACTCTCTTTTGTAGCTTTCCATGGGATTCTCCTTCTCTCAGTCAACAAATTCCGCAACACAGCGGTTGTAGGCGGCAACGGGATCGGCGGCAGCGGTGATGGGACGACCCACCACAATGTAGTCGGAGCCGATTTCCCTGGCGGCGGCGGGGGTCATGACCCGCTTCTGGTCGCCTGCATCGCCGTCGGCAAAGCGGACACCGGGGGTGACGGTGAGAAATTCCCTGCCGCAGCGGTCATGAACCTTGCCTGCTTCCAGGGGGGAGCAGACCACGCCGTCCAGACCGGCGTTCCGGGCGGTCTCGGCGTAGTGCATGACCACTTCGTCAATGGGCTCATGGATCAGCAGATCCCGCTCCATGCTCTCCTGATCGGTGGAGGTGAGCTGGGTTACGGCAATCAGCAGGGGACGGGTGCCGTCAGGCCGGGTCAGACCCTCCAAAGCACCCTGTATCATGGCGGTGGTGCCGGCAGCGTGGAGATTGCAGATATCTACATCCAGCCGGGAGAGCACAGCCATGGCCTTCTTGACGGTGTTGGGGATATCGTGAAGCTTCAGATCCAGAAAAATCTTATGACCCCGGGCCTTGATCTCCCGGACAATGGCGGGACCTTCTGCATAGTACAGCTCCATGCCGATTTTGACAAAGGGCTTCTTGTCGGTAAACCTGTCCAGGAAGGAGAATACCTGCTCTGCGCTGGAAAAATCACAAGCTACAATTACGTCTTTACCCATCGTTACATACCTCCAATAATGTCTTCCAAGCGGTGGATTTTATAGTTTGCCATGACTTCGGGAAGTGCCTCCACGATATCACGGCAGATATACGGATTGACAAGGTTGGCAGCGCCCACCTCCACGGCGGTGGCGCCGGCCATCATCATTTCCAGCACATCCTCGGCGCTGCTGACGCCGCCCATGCCCACCACGGGGATCTTAACGGCGTGGGCGACCTGGTAGACCATCCGCAGGGCCACCGGGAAGATGGCCGGGCCGGAAAAGCCGCCCATGGTGTTGGCAATGACGGGTTTGCGGGTGCGCAGGTTGATGCGCATACCCAGCATGGTGTTGATCAGGCTGATGCCGTCGGCTCCGGCATCCTCACATGCCTTGGCAATGGACACAATGTCCGTCACATTGGGGGTCAGCTTTACCAGAACGGGCTTGGTGGTCACGGCTTTGACGGCACGGGTGACCTCTGCGGCGGCCTTCGGGTCCGTGCCGAAGCTCATGCCGCCGCCGTGAACGTTGGGACAACTGATGTTGACCTCCAGCCAGCCAACCTGCTCCTGCCTGTCCAGCTTTTCACAGGTGTAGGCATAATCCTCAATGGAAAACCCGCTGACGTTGGCCATCACCGGCTTGCGGAAGCACGTTTTCAGCTTTGGAAGCTCTTCGACGATGACCTTTTCCACACCGGGATTCTGCAGACCCACGGCATTGATCATGCCGGAGGTGCATTCTGCGATCCGGGGAGTGGGGTTGCCGAACCGGGGCTCGCGGGTGGTGCCCTTAAAGGAGAAGGTGCCCAGGCAGTTGATGTCGTACAGCTCCGCGTATTCATAGCCGTAGCCGAAGGTGCCGCTGGCAGGGATCACCGGGTTGTCCAGGGGAATGCCGCAGCGGGTCACGCTCATTTTTCCCATAAGATCTCCTCCTTCTTCATCACGGGGCCGTCTTTGCAGATCCGCTTATATCCGGTCAGGGTCTTGCAGGAGCATCCCATGCAGGCGCCGAAGCCGCAGCCCATCCGTTCTTCAAAGCTCATTTGCCCGGAAGTGGTGCTTGCCCGGTACACGGCCTTGAGCATGGGCTCCGGTCCGCAGCAGCAGAAGTGGGTGTAGGGAATGTCCGCCATGGCGTCGGTGACGAAGCCCTGGATTCCCCGGCTTCCGTCCACGGTGGTCACCCGGACCTGGGCACCCAGATCCCGGAACTGCTGCGCATAGAAGACCTCCGAGGCGGTGTTGAAGCCCAGAATCACGGAAACGGTCTTTCCCTGGGCGCGGAGGGCCTTTGCCAGGCCGTACATGGGAGGAACACCGACACCGCCGCCCAAAAGCAGGGGGTGATCGCCGGTGAGGGACAGGTCATAGCCGTTGCCCAGGCCGGACAGAACATCCAGTGTTTCGCCGGGGGCCATGGTCCGCAGTTTGGCGGTGCCCTTTCCCACGACCTTGTAGATCAGGGTCAGGGAGGAAGCATCCCAGTCGCACACGGAAATGGGGCGGCGCAGGAACAGACCGTCCAGCGCAATGTTCACAAACTGCCCTGGGGCGGTGATGGCGGAGGTATCTCCCTTCAGCACCATCCGCATAACGTCGGCTGTCAGGGGAGTGTTTTCCGAGATTTCAAAGATGCCTTGCTTCATGTTTCGTCTCCTTCCGCCTTCCAGACACATTTTCCGCCGCAGAATGTGGCGATGTTTTTCCCCCAGACCTTCCAGCCTGCAAAGGGTGTGGACTTTCCCATGGACACAAAGTCCTCGGGGTCGATTTCATAGCATTCATTCAGATCCCACAGGGAGAAATCCATACCCATGGGAAGGCCGAAGCGCCGCCGGGGCGCATGCACCAGCAGATCCATCAGCTTTTCCATAGGGAGAATGCCGGATCTGACCAGGCCGGTGTACAGCAGAGGAAACGCGGTTTCCAGTCCCACGATGCCGAAGGCGCTGTTTTCCAGCCCCCGGCTCTTTTCTTCCCGGCTGTGGGGAGCATGGTCGGTGGCGATCATGTCGATGGTGCCGTCCAGAACACCCTCGATCAGGGCCTCCCGGTCCTCCGGGCTCCGCAGGGGCGGATTCATTTTGAAGCGGCCGTCCTCCTGCAGCATACGGTCATCCATCAACAGGTAGTGGGGACCGGTCTCGCAGGTCACATCCACCCCTTCTTTTTTTGCCTGACGGATCAGCGCCACGGTTTCCTTGGTGGAGATGTGGCACACATGGTACCGGACGCCGGTTTTCTTTGCCAGCTCCAGGTCGCGCCTGACCTGGCCCCATTCGCTTTCGGAGCAGATGCCCCGGTGACCGTGGGACGCGGCGTATGCGCCGTCGTGGATGTAGCCTCCGTGGAGCAGGGAGTTGTCCTCGCAGTGGGCGACGATCATCTTTCCCAGAGCCCTGGCACGGATCATGGCCTGCTCCATCATGGCACCGAACTGCACGCCTCTGCCGTCATCGGAGAAGGCAATACAGTGGGGGGCAAGTGCTTCCAGAGGGGAAAGGATCTCCCCCTTTTCTTCCACCGTGATGGAAGCGTAGGGGTGGACATGGATGCAGGCATCCCGATCGATGATCTCCTGCTGCGCCAGCAAATGCTCTGTGCTGTCCGGCACAGGCTTCAGGTTGGGCATGGTGCACACGGCGGTATAGCCGCCTCTGGCTGCAGCCCGGCTCCCGGACCGAATGGTCTCTTTATAAGAAAAACCCGGCTCTCTGAAGTGAACGTGCACATCACAAAAGCCAGGCAAAACAACGTATTCCGATAAAGAGGCCAAGGAAAAGCCGGCGGCGGAAAGGACACCGGAAACAGCGGCGGCATCAGCCGGAGAAAATGCAAAAAACCCGTTTTTCTCGGTCATAAGGATCCCCTTTCGTTGGCGGTTACTCATATATCCAGCAAATTATAGCACAAACCGACAGGACTGTCAAGGGGAAGCGCAGAGGTACTTACGGGGCTTTTTTCGGGGGAACCACTTGCTATTTTGTGTCAGATTATGTATTATTATAATGAGAGATTCTTGGGAGGAAGAGACCAATGAAGAAAATCGGCTTTGACAATGAGAAATATCTGCAGATGCAGTCAGCCCATATCCGGGAGCGGATCGCCCAGTTCGGCGGAAAGCTGTATCTGGAATTCGGCGGAAAGCTGTACGATGACAACCATGCGTCCCGGGTACTGCCGGGCTTTCAGCCTGACAGCAAGCTGAGAATGCTGCTGCAGCTAAAAGACCAGGTGGAGATGATCGTGGCCATCAACGCCGCGGACATTGAGAAAAACAAGATCCGGGGGGATCTGGGCATCACCTACGATCTGGACGTGATCCGCCTGGTGGAGATTTTCCGGAATTTTGGCCTGTATGTCAGCAGCGTGGTGCTGACCCGTTACAACGAGCAGCCGGTAGCCAAGGCGTTTCAGGCCCGTCTGGAGGGCATGGGGCTGAAGGTCTACCACCATTTTGCCATCGAGGGTTACCCCAGCAACATCGCCCACATCGTATCCGACGATGGCTACGGGAAAAATGACTATATTGAGACCACCCGCTCCCTGGTGGTGGTGACGGCACCCGGCCCCGGCAGCGGCAAGCTGGCCACCTGTCTGTCCCAGCTTTATCACGAGCACAAGCGGGGTGTGAAGGCGGGGTATGCCAAGTTTGAGACCTTCCCCATCTGGAACCTGCCGCTGAATCACCCCGTGAATCTGGCATATGAGGCGGCTACGGCGGATCTGAACGACGTGAATATGATCGATCCCTTCCACCTGGAGGCTTACGGAAAGACCACGATCAACTACAACCGGGACGTGGAGGCATTCCCGGTGCTGGTAGCCATGTTTGAAAAGATCCTGGGCACCTGCCCCTACAAGTCCCCGACGGACATGGGGGTGAATATGGCCGGAAACTGCATCATCGACGATGAAGTCTGCCGGGAGGCGTCCCGGCAGGAGATCGTCCGGCGGTACTACATCGCCCTGTGCGATCAGAAACAGGGCAAGGTCACCGATGAAGTGGTGCGGAAGCTGGAGCTGCTGATGAAAAAGGCCAATGCCAGCACCGAGGATCGCCCTGTGGTCCGCTGCGCCCTGGAAAAGGCGGAAGCCACCGGCGACGCCGCCGTTGCTCTGGAGCTGCCCGACGGCAGGATCCTCACCGGCAGGACCTCCGAGCTTCTGGGTGCCTCCGCTGCGGTGCTGCTGAACTCCCTGAAGGCCCTGGGAGGCATCCGGGATGGGCTGAAGCTGATCTCCCCGGTGGTCATCGGGCCCATCCAGCACCTGAAGGTGGACCATCTCGGCAACCGGAATCCCCGGCTCCACACCGATGAGGTGCTGATCGCCCTGTCCATCAGCGCGGCCACCAATCCCACGGCGGAGCTGGCCATGGAGCAGCTTTCCAAGCTCCGGGGCAGCGAATGCCACTCCACGGTGATCCTGTCTGCCGTGGATGAAAAGACCTTCAAGCGGCTGGGCATCAATGTCACCTGCGAGCCCAAGTTCAAGGTGTAAAGGAGAGAAGGATATGGAACTGACCATGCGAAAGGACGTGCCCACAGAGCTGACCTGGGACCTGTCCCTGATCTACCCCACGGAAGAGGAGATGTACCGGGATCTGGAGAAAATGACTGCCCTGTGCACCGCCATGGAAGAGAAGTATAAGGGCAAGCTGACCACGGCGGAAGCCGTCAACGCCTGCCTGGATGATTACCGGGAACTGTACCGGCTGGCTGTCCTTGTGGGAAACTATGCCGATCTGGCGGTGTCCGTGGACTATTACGACAGCCACAACCAGGAGCGCAATGAGAAGGTCAGCCAGACCACCACCGAAGTGATGAGCCGGCTGAGCTTTGTGGAAAGCGAGATCATGGCACAGCGGGAGTCTGTGCTGCGGCAGGCCCAGGATATGGGGGCGGAGAACCGGGGATTTCTGGAGGACATTCTCCGCCGGAAGCCCTACCAGCTCCAGCCGGAGACGGAACGGGTGCTGACGGCTCTGGGACAGACCCTCAATGCGCCCTATCAGATCTACAACATGACCAAGCTGGCGGACATTCGGTTTGACAACTTTGCCGTGGATGGACAGAGCTATCCTCTGGGGTATTCCCTGTTTGAGGATAACTACGAGTACGAAACCCGGACGGAGGTTCGCCGTGCCGCTTTCCGCAGCTTCTCCGACAAGATCCGGCAGTATGAGAACGTGACTGCCGCCGCTTACAACACCCAGGTCCGGACGGAAAAGACTCTTTCCGATCTGCGGGGCTATTCCTCGGTGTTTGACAGCCTGCTGTTCGGACAGAAGGTGACCCGGCAGATGTACGACCGGCAGATCGACCTGATCATGGAGAAGCTGGCGCCCCATATGCGCAAGTATGCCAGACTGCTGCAGAAGGTGCACAAGCTGGATAAGATGACCTTTGCCGACCTGAAGATCGCCGTGGATCCGGAGTACGACCCCAAGGTCACCATTGAAGAGTCCCGGCAGTACATCGAAAAGGGCCTTTCCGTGCTGGGAGAAGAGTATGTATCCATGGTGCGGGAGGCGTACCGGGACCGCTGGGTGGACTTTGCCAGGAATCAGGGGAAATCCACCGGAGGCTTCTGCGCCAGTCCCTATGGGAAGAATTCGTTCATTCTGCTGAGCTGGAACGAGCGGATGGCGGATGTGTTCACGCTTGCCCACGAGCTGGGACACGCAGGCCATTTCCGCGCCTGCAACCGCGCACAGAGCATTTTTGACACGGAGGTGTCCGCCTACTTCGTGGAGGCTCCTTCCACCATGAACGAGCTGCTCATGGCGCATTACCTGCTGAAGACCAATTCCGACAAACGCTTCCGCCGCTGGGTGCTGTCCAGCATGGTGGGCCACACCTATTACCACAACTTCGTCACCCACCTTCTGGAGGCGGCCTACCAGCGGGAGGTCTACCGGATCATCGACGCCGGCGGCAGCGTCCAGGCAGAGACTCTGAGCCGGATCATGCGCAGCACTCTGGAGAAGTTCTGGGGAGATGCGGTGGAGATCGTGGACGGGGCAGAGCTGACCTGGATGCGCCAGCCCCACTACTACATGGGCCTGTACTCCTACACCTACAGCGCAGGCCTGACGGTTGCTACCCAGGCCTGCAAGCGGATCGAGACGGAGGGGCAGCCTGCGGTGGAGGACTGGAAGAAGGTCCTGGCAGCAGGCAGCACCGCCGATCCTGCGGGTCTTGCCAGAATGGCAGGGGTGGATATCACCACCGATGCGCCTCTGCTGGACACCATCGAGACCATCGGCTCCTATATTGATGAGATCTGCGCCATCACCGAGGAATTGGAAGGATAAAAACGACCGCCGGGGATTCCGGCGGTCATTTTCTGTATTCAGTCCACAAAAACGTATTCTTTCAGACGGCGGAAGGCTTCCTCCACACGGCTGCGGGGCAGGGCCAGATTCATACGGAAGTGGCAGGGACCGTGGAAGCCCCGGCCATCCTGAATGGCCACGCCCACATCCCAGCTTCTGTGCAGAATGTCGTCAATGGTGCAGCCATGGGCCCTGCACCATTCGGTACAGTCGGCAAAGAGCATATAGGTGCCCTGGGGACGGCTGACGGCAACGCCGGGGAAATTCTGTTCCATGAAATCACAGGCAAATTCGGCATTGCCGGTGAGGACCTGCTTCAGCTCCTCCAGCCACTGCTCTCCCTCTTCGCTGTAGGCACCCATAAGGGCGTACATACTCAGCACGTTCATGGAGTTGTAGTGGGAGAGGGAGGCCTCCTTTTCAATCCGCTCCCGGAGCCAGGGGTTGTAGATGATGCTGTAGCTGCCTACCAGACCGGCCAGACTGAAGGTCTTGCTGGGGGCATACATGGCAACGGTGCGCATTTTGGCATCCTCGGATACGCTCTGGGTGGGGATGTGCTGATTGTCCCCCAGAATCAGATCGGACCAGATCTCATCGGAGATCACATAGACATCGTACTTCCGGAACAGCTCCATGGCCCGCTCGATTTCCCATCTTTCCCAAACACGGCCGCAGGGGTTGTGGGGAGAGCAGAACACGGCACAGTGGATCTTTTTGTCCACGATTTTCTTTTCCATGTCCGCAAAATCCATGCGCCAGGTCCCCGCCGCATCCTTCACCAGAGGGCTGTGGACCAGATTGTAGCCGTTGTTGCCCAGAGCACCGGTGAAGCCCACATAGGTGGGAGAGTGGACCAGAATGTTGTCCCCTTTTGAGCAGAGCACGTTGGCCGCGCTGACCACCCCGCCCAGAACGCCGTTGGCGTAGCCGATGTGCTCCGGCTTCAGATCCTCCGCTCCCTTGTGGAGCCGGTGCCAGCGGAGAATGGCATCGGTATACTCCTGCCGGGGGGAGAAATAGCCGAAGGTGGGATGCTGGGCCCTGCGGATGATGGCATCGGTGATGGACGGGGGGACCGGGAAATTCATGTCCGCGATCCACATGGGGATGATGTCGAAGCCCTCCTTGGGGGCGGTGATTCCGCCGGGGCGCTTGCCGATGGCATCATAGGCAATGGCATCCTTTCCGGCACGCTCCAGGATCGATGTAAAGTCAAATTTCATAGCGTATGTTCCCTTTCGTATTGGTATGATTCTATTATAGAGGATTCGAGTGTTTTTTCAACTGTGTTTTCGCGTTTTGGGGAAAAGGAGGAAAATAATATTTGCATTTTGTCGAAAACTATGATATCCTATCCTTACATGAATATAAGCAATCGGCAGCGTCAGGCTGCCGGCCGCAGATCTCGGTTCATGCAAAATTACCCACCATTTTTATGGTCAAGCCCATACGGACAGGCGGGGTAGCTGCCGGAAGTGGCACAATGCCACCGGATGAGGAAAGCTCATCGTGCTCCAGATGACGGCAGTCATCTGTGGTTAACAGGGGAGGCCCTGTTGCATTATTGATTGAGCCTTTGGCTCCAATTTTATAAGTGGATCACGCCCATGGGCGGGATCCAAATCACTTGTGAAACGGTCAATAAGAGCGGCACAGTATTTTGCTGTATTGGATCGGAAAAGGAATCTGCGGGCATGCCGTAACCTTCAAAGTTGCGGCTGTGCAGGATTGCCGGAGGCACAAGTGTTTGGTTCACTGGTGCCTCCTTTATTTTTTGTCAAAAACGGGTGAGAGTATGCAAGATCAAAGACGGGCGCCCCTGTATGAGGCGCTGGAAAAATTCCGCCGGAAGCGGGTAGTTCCCTTTGACGTACCCGGCCACAAGCGGGGTCAGGGCAACCCGGAGCTGCGGGAGCTTCTGGGGGAGAAGTGCGTCAGCCTGGACGTCAACTCCATGAAGCCTCTGGACAACCTCTGCCATCCCATGTCTGTCATTAAGGAGGCGGAGGAACTGGCGGCGGAGGCATTCGGCGCGGACCATGCCTTTTTTATGGTGGGAGGCACTACCTCCTCCGTTCAGAGCATGGTGTTGGCCTCCTGCAAGGCGGGGGAGAAGATCATTCTGCCCCGGAATGTGCACAAAAGCGTCATCAATGCTCTGGTGCTCAACGGCGCCGTGCCGGTGTATGTGAATCCGGAGGTGGACGGCCGTCTGGGGATCTCTTTGGGCATGGAGCTGTCTCAGGTGGAAAAGGCCATCCTGGAAAACCCGGATGCCAAGTGCGTTCTGGTGAACAATCCCACCTACTATGGCATCTGCTCCGACCTGAAAGGCATTGTGAAGCTGGCCCATGACCACGATATGACGGTGCTGGTGGACGAGGCCCACGGCACCCACCTGTACTTCGGAGAGGACCGGCCCATGAATGCCATGGAAGCCGGGGCGGATATGGCAGCGGTGTCCATGCACAAGTCCGGCGGCAGCCTGACCCAAAGCTCCATCCTGCTGACCAGCCACACGGTGAACTGGGAGTATGTGAGCCAGATCATCAACCTGATGCAGACCACCTCCAGCTCCTATCTGCTGCTGTCCAGCCTGGATATCTCCCGACGGAACCTGGCGCTGCGGGGGGACGAGTCCTTTGCCAAGGTTCGCCAGATGGCGGAGTATGCCCGCCAGGAGATCAACGAGATCGGCGGCTACTATGCGTTTGGCAAAGAGATGATCAACGGCGGCAGTGTATTTGATTTCGACACCACCAAGCTGTCGGTGAACACCCGCCAGATCGGTCTTGCCGGCATCGAAGTGTACGACATTCTCCGGGACGAATACGACATTCAGATTGAGTTCGGCGACATCTCCAACATCCTTGCCTACATCTCCATTGGAGACAAGATCCAGGATATTGAGCGGCTGGTAGGCGCCATGGCGGACATCAAGCGGCTGTATTCCAAGGATCCTGCCCAGCTTCTGGCGGCAGAGTATATCAATCCCACGGTGTGCGTCTCTCCTCAGCAGGCATTCTATGCGAACAAGGTGTCTGTGCCCATCCGCAAGGCCTCCGGTCGGGTGTGCAGTGAGTTTGTCATGTGCTATCCCCCCGGAATCCCCATTCTGGCACCGGGAGAAATGATTACGGATCAGATCATCGAATATATCATCTACGCCAAGGAAAAAGGCTGTTCCATGCAGGGTACGGAAGATCCCTATGTCGACAGGCTGAACGTGTTGGCGAATTAAGGGGGAAGCCGGTATGGATTTGCGATTTACCGACCATCATACCCAGGGAGCCAGCCTGGAGATTTCCGTTTCCCGTCAGCTCTACAGTGAGCAGACGGAGTACCAGCTCATTGACGTGTTCGAGTCCGATGCGTTCGGAAGGTTCATCAGCTCCAACGGAAGCGTGGTCTTTTCGGAAAAGGACGAGTTTACCTACGACGAGATGATCGTCCATGTGCCTATGGCGGTGCATCCCCATGTGGAAAATGTGCTGGTTATCGGCGGCGGCGACGGCGGTGTGGCCAGAGAGCTGGCCCATTATGAGGAGATCAAGCACATCGACGTGGTGGAAGCCGACGAAACCTTCGTGGACGTTTGCCGGGAGTTCTTCCCGGACAATGCCTGCGGCCTGGAGGATCCCCGGGTTACGGTGTATTTTCGGGACGGCCTCCGGTTCCTGCGGACCAAGCAGGATGCCTATGACCTGATCATCAACGATGCCATCGATCCCCTGGGCCATACTGCCGGTCTGTTTACCAAGGAATTCTACGGCAACTGCTACCGGGCATTGCGGGAGGACGGCATCCTGGTGTATCAGCACGGCAGCCCCTTCTACGACGAGGACGAGGATACCTGCCGGGCCATGCACCGGAAGGCAAGCCACAGCTTCCCCATTAGCCGGGTGTACCAGGCCCATATCCCCACCTGCCCCTCCGGCTACTGGCTGTTTGGCTTTGCCTCCAAGAAATACCACCCCCTGAAGAATCTGAACGAGCAGCGGTGGAACGACCGCAGGATCAAAACCTGGTACTATACCACCAATCTCCACAAGGGCGCTTTTATGCTGCCCCGCTATGTGGAGGATATGCTGATGGAAGAAGAAAACTGAGAAGAAAAGGAGCATGAACATGAGTCGTTTGCTGATCATCGGCTGCGGCGGCGTAGCCGGCGTTGCCATTGCCAAGTGCTGCCAGAACAGCCAGGTGTTTTCCGAGATCATGATTGCCAGCCGCACCAAGAGCAAGTGCGATGCGGTGAAGGAGAAGCTGCAGCCCACCACCCGGACCGTCATCACCACCGCCAGGGTGGATGCGGACAACAAAGAGGAACTGACTGCGCTGATCCGGTCCTACCGGCCGGATGCGGTGCTGAACCTGGCTCTGCCCTACCAGGATCTGACCATTATGGATGCCTGTCTGGAGTGCGGTGTGGACTATATCGACACCGCCAACTACGAGCCGGAGGACATCGAGGAGCCGGTGTGGCGGGCCGCCTATGAAAAGCGCTGCCGGGAGAAGGGCTTTACCGCCTATTTTGACTATTCCTACCAGTGGGCCTATCAGGAGAAGTTCCAGAAAGCCGGCCTGACGGCACTGCTGGGCACCGGCTTTGACCCCGGTGTGACCAGTGTTTTCGTAGCCTATGCCAAAAAGCACTATTTCGACACCATTGACACCATCGACATCCTGGACTGCAACGGCGGCGACCACGGCTACCCCTTTGCCACCAACTTCAACCCGGAGATCAACCTGCGGGAAGTGTCCGCCAACGGCTCCTACTGGGAAAACGGCCATTGGGTGGAGACGAAGCCCATGGAGATCAAGCGGGAGTATGACTTCCCCCAGGTGGGAAAGAAGGATATGTACCTGCTGCACCATGAGGAGATCGAGGCTCTGGGCCGCAACTTCCCGGAGGTGAAGCGGATCCGCTTCTTTATGACCTTCGGCCAGAGCTACCTGACCCATATGAAGTGTTTGGAAAACGTGGGAATGCTGTCCACCACGCCCATCGTCTACGAGGGCAGAGAGATCGTGCCCATTCAGTTTTTGAAGGCCCTGCTGCCGGATCCTGCCTCCCTGGGCCCCCGCACCGTTGGCAAGACCAACATCGGCTGCATCCTCTCCGGCAGGAAGGACGGCAAGGAGAAGACCATCTATATCTACAATGTCTGTGACCATCAGGAATGCTACCGGGAGGTAGGCTCTCAGGCCATCTCCTACACCACCGGTGTGCCTGCCATGATCGGTGCCGCCCTGGTGGTTACCAAGAAGTGGGACCGGGACGGTGTGTACACCACCGACGAGTTTGATCCCGATCCCTATATGGAGATGCTGAATCAGTTCGGTCTGCCCTGGGTGGTGGACGAGAACCCCCGGACCGTGGAGTGAGCCATGACCGAAACACTTCGTACCCCCTGCTATGTGGTGGACGAGGGAAAACTGAAAAGGAATCTGGAAATCCTTCAGGATGTGGCGGTCCAAAGCGGCTGCCACATCCTGCTGGCACAGAAGGCCTTTTCCATGTTCTCTCTGTATCCGCTGATCGGCCAATACCTTGCCGGAACCACCGCCAGCGGCCTGTATGAGGCCCGGCTGGGCCATGAGGAAATGGGAAAGGAAAACCATGTGTATGCCCCCGCCTACAAGCGGGAGCACATGGAAGAGCTGGTAACGATCTGCGATCATATCATTTTCAATTCCTTTGCCCAGTTTGAAAAATACAAGGACCTGTGCAGGAATGTGTCCGTGGGCATTCGGGTCAATCCCCGGTGCTCCACCCAGGCAGAGCATGCCATCTACGATCCCTGCGCCTCCGGCTCCCGGCTGGGTGTGACCCGGGACCGGTTCCGGGAGGATCTGGCTTTCGGCGAAAACGGGGTGGAAGGTCTGCATATGCACACCCTGTGCGAACAGAATTCCGACGACCTGATCACCACCTTCCGGGCATTGGAAGCCCAGTTCGGGGAGTTCTTCCCCCGGCTGAAATGGCTGAATCTGGGCGGCGGCCACCATATTACCCGGGAGGATTATGACCGGGAAGCGCTGATCGGCCTGATCCGGGAGATCCGGGAGAAATACGGGGTGGAGGTCTATCTGGAGCCGGGAGAGGCCATTGCCCTGAACGCAGGATACCTGGTGACGGAGGTCATGGATATCGTCCACAATGACATGGACATTCTGATTCTGGATGCCTCTGCGGCCTGTCATATGCCGGATGTGCTGGAAATGCCATACCGTCCCCCGCTGCGGGGCGGATATCCTGCCGGAGAAAAGCCCTATACCTACCGCCTTTCCAGTCTGACCTGCCTGGCAGGAGATGTGATCGGAGATTACAGCTTCGAAAAACCGGTTTCCGTGGGGGACCGGCTGGTGTTTGAGGACATGGCCATCTATTCCATGGTGAAAAACAATACCTTCAACGGCATCCCTTTGCCGGACATCGACCTGCTTCGGGAGGATGGGTCCGTGGAGGTGATCCGCCGCTTTGACTATGAGGACTTTAAGGGAAGATTATCGTAATATGCTGACAACACCGAAAAATGACGGATTCTTCATGCCCGCCGAATTCTCCCACCACCGGGGCTGCATCCTGGTGTGGCCGGAGCGCCCCGGATCCTGGCCCTATGATGCCGGCCCTGCCCGGCAGGCCTTTGCCCAGGTGATCCGCGCCATTGCCGAAAGCGAACACGTTTACCTGTGTGCCGGGAAAAATGCCATGGCCTCGGCCGTGGCGGCCCTGGGAGACGAGCCCAATGTGACCATTTTCCCCGGAGAGACCGACGACGCCTGGGCAAGGGATATCGGCCCCACCTTTGTCACGAATGGAGAGGGCCGGATTCGGGCGGTGGATTGGCAGTTCAATGCCTGGGGCGGGGAGTACAACGGCCTGTACGCTTCCTGGGACAAAGACGATGCCTTTGCCGCCCTGTTTGCGGAGAAATTCGGCTATGAGCGCTATGATGCCCATCCCTTTGTGCTGGAAGGCGGTGCCATCCACAGCGACGGGGAGGGGACGGTGCTGGTGACGGAGCGCTGCCTGCTTTCTGCCGGCAGAAATCCGGGTCTTTCCAAAGAGGAGATCACCCGGAAGCTGGAAACCTATTTGGGAGCGGAGAAGGTGATCTGGCTTCCCAGAGGAATCTATAACGACGAAACCGATGAGCACGTGGACAACGTCTGTGCTTTTGTGGCCCCCGGAGAGGTGGTACTGGCATGGACGGAGGATCCGGAGGATCCCCAGTATGCCCTGTCTCAGGCCAGCCTTTCCGTACTGGAGCGGGAGACGGATGCCAAAGGGCGGAAGCTCCGGGTCCATAAGCTGCCGGTACCCGACACCCCAGTGATCGTTACCGAGCAGGATCTTGCCGGCTATGTATTCGCCGAAGGAGAGGACAACCGGGAAGTGGGGGAGCGGCTTGCTGCATCTTATGTAAACTTCTACTTCTCCAACGGCGCTGTGATCGTGCCTGCCTTCGGAGGAATTCATCAATTGTCCGATCTGCGGGCCCAGCAGATCCTGCAGCAGGTCTGCAAGGGGCGAAAGGTCATTCCCGTTGCGGCAAGGGAGATTCTGCTGGGCGGGGGAAATATCCACTGTATTACCCAGCAGATCCCGGGATAAGGAGGAAAACCATGAATCAGAATCGTCAGGTAACCGTTGCGGCCATCCAGATGCGCTGCGCTGCCGCAGTGGAAGAGAATCTCCGGAAGGCAGAGGCCATGGTGCGTCAGGCCGCTTCCATGGGTGCACAGATCATTCTTTTGCCGGAGCTGTTTGAGCGGGAGTATTTCTGCCAGCAGCGCCGCTATGACTTCTATGCGTTTGCCCTGCCGGTGGAGGAGAATCCGGCGGTGCAGATGGGCATACGCCTTGCCAGGGAGCTTTCGGTGGTGCTTCCCATCAGCTTCTACGAGCGGGACGGCAATGTGCTGTACAATTCCCTGGCGTATATCGATGCGGATGGCAGTCTGCTGGGAGTGTACCGCAAGACCCACATCCCCGATGACCACTACTATCAGGAAAAGTTCTATTTTACCCCGGGAAACACCGGCTTTCTGGTGTTTGACACCCAGTATGGTCGAATCGGCGCCGGTATTTGCTGGGACCAGTGGTTCCCGGAGACGGCCCGGAGCCTTGCGGTGCAGGGTGCGGAGCTGATTTTCTACCCCACGGCCATCGGTTCGGAGCCGGTGCTGGAATGCGACAGCATGCCCCATTGGCGGCGGTGTATGCAGGGCCATGCAGGCTGCAATCTGGTGCCGGTCATCGCGGCCAACCGCATCGGCACCGAAACGGTGGAGCCCTGCGAGGCCAACGGCGGACAGAAATCTGCCCTGACCTTCTACGGCAGCTCCTTTATGACCGACGAGACCGGCGGGATCCTGGAGTCCGCCGGACGGGACCGGGAGGAGATCCTGATCCACACCTACGATCTGGATGCGATCTCCGTCAACCGCCTGTCCTGGGGGCTGTTCCGGGACCGGAGACCGGAGACCTATGGCATGATCACCCGATGACCCTTTGCCTGCCGGATGCATTTCCGGCAGGCTTCTTTTGACGAATGATTGCAAAGCGGGAGGTTTTGTGATATATTGAAGCAAATGTCCGTGGCGCAATGAGAGCCTCCCGGGAGGAATACGATGACCGATTATATCCTTTACAATCCACTATCCAACAATCGCAGGGGAAAACAGCGTGCAGAGACGCTGCGGGACCTCCTTTCGGACGGGTGCCTGGCCTTCCGGGACCTGACGAAGATCACGGATCTGCGGGGATTCCTGGCCGGACTGGATGCCTCCGCCCGGGTGATCCTGTGCGGCGGCGACGGGACCCTGAACCGCTTTATCAATGCCCTGGACGGAAAGATGCCCCGGAAAAACCTCTACTACTTTGCGGCGGGCAGCGGCAACGATTTTCTCAACGATCTGCCGGAGGCCCATGCCGGCGAGCCTATCCTGCTGGATCCCTACCTGGAGGATCTGCCCTGGGTGGAGGTCCGGGGGCAGCGGTACTGTTTCCTTAACGGTGTAGGCTTCGGCATTGATGGCTACTGCTGCCAGGAGGGGGACCGGCTGCGCCGGAAGTCCTCCAGAAGGACCAACTACACCACCATTGCCCTGAAGGGTCTTGCTTATGCCTACAAGCCGGTCAATGCCCGGATCCGTGTGGATGGACAGACCCGGGAATACCGGAAGGTGTGGTTGGCGCCCAGTATGCTGGGGCGGTTTTACGGCGGCGGCATGATGATCGCCCCGGGACAGGATCGCTGTGGGAAGGAAGGGGATCTTACTCTGGTGGTGGTCCATGACTGCAGCAAGCTGCGGATCCTGACGGCCTTTCCCACCATTATGAACGGTACCCACCTGCGGTATGAGGGAATCGTGGACGTGCTGACGGGGCAGGACATCACGGTGACATTTGATCGACCCTGTGCATTGCAGATCGACGGAGAGACCTTCTCCGATGTAACGGAGTACCATGCCATGTCCGGAAAAACAGCCCGAGGGCTGGGAAAGGCCGGAAAGGAACAGAAGGATGGGATGAAAGTATGAGAGGAAAACTGATTGTGATTGAGGGTCTGGACGGCAGCGGAAAAGCAACCCAGGCAAAGCGACTGGTGGAAACGCTGAAGGAAAGAGGGGAAAAGGTCCGGATGGTGTCCTTTCCCAATTATGACAGCGATTCCTCTGCGCTGGTGAAGATGTATCTGGCAGGGGAGTTCGGCAAAGAGCCGGGGGATGTGAATGCCTATGCCGCATCCAGCTTTTTTGCTGTGGATCGCTATGCCGGCTTCAAAACGGACTGGGGAAAGCTGTACCGGGAAGGCTATACCATTGTGGCGGACCGCTATACCACCTCCAACGCGGTGCATCAGTGCTCCAAGCTGCCGGATGAGCAGTGGGAAAGCTACCTTCAGTGGCTCTTTGATTTTGAGTACCGGCTGTTGGGCATTCCTGCACCGGATCTGGTGATCTACCTTCAGACGGATCCGGCGGTGAGCCAGAAGCTGATGTCCGGCCGGTACGGGGGCGATGAGAGCAAAAAGGACATCCATGAATCCAATCTTACCTACATGAACCGTTCCCGTCAGGCGGCGGAATACTGCGCAAAAACGCTGGGATGGAAGACCGTCCAATGCATCCGGGACGGCGTTATGGAAGGCGTGGAGGAGATCCATCAAAAGGTCATGTCCTATGTAACGGAATAAGGCATTTTCCCGGACGCTTCGCGTCCGGGATTTTTGCGCTTTTTTGGGTCGTTCAGAAAAGGTTCATGATCTTTTATAGCTTTCTTTCAGCATTGGGCCTTATGATAGGGCGGCAAGGAGGGATGACCGTGACATCGCAGGGAACCTTTATGCGGACGGAAATCAAATATCTTTTGACCACCCGGCAGAAAGAGAAGGTCCTGGAGGCCATGGCACCGTATATGCGGATGGACTGCTACGGAAAATCCTCCATCCGGAATGTGTATTACGACACGGACCGGTTTCACCTGATCCGGAACTCTCTGGAAAAGCCGGTGTACAAGGAAAAATTGCGGATCCGCAGCTACGGACGGGCAGGGCAGGAGGATCCGGTATATGTGGAGCTGAAAAAGAAGTACCGGTCCGTGGTTTACAAGCGGCGGGTCTGCCTGCCTCAGCGGGAGGCGTTTTTCACCATGGAGCCGGGAAATCCCTTCCGGCAAAGCTGCCAGGTGTCCCGGGAGATCGCCTATTTTCGTGACTTTTATGTTAACCTGCATCCGGCGGTGTTCCTCTCCTATGAACGGGAGGCTTATTACAGCCTGGATGGATCTCCCTTCCGTGTGACCTGGGATGACCGGATCCTGTTTCGGAGGGAGGAGCTGACGCTGGACTCGGATGCCTGGGGGGAGGAGCTTCTGGCACCGGACACGGTGCTGATGGAAATCAAAACACCCGGTGCCATCCCACTGTGGATGGTCCGGTGCCTGACGGAGAACCGGATCTATTCCGCATCCTTCTCCAAATACGGCAGGGCGTACACCCAAATGATGACAAAACAAGGGAAAGGGAGAATATGTGATGTTTGATACGCTGTTTCGGGGGATTTTTGACGGGAGCTATACGAGTGTAATCTCAATACAGGATTTTCTGCTGTGCATTGGCTGCTCTCTGCTGATCGGACTGCTCCTGGCGGCGGCATATACCTTTCATACACAGACCTCCGGCAGCTTTCTGGTATCACTTGCCATGCTTCCGGCGGTGGTAAGCGTGGTGATCATGATGGTCAACGGCAACATCGGCACCGGAGTGGCGGTGGCCGGAGCCTTCGGATTGGTTCGCTTCCGGTCCGCCCCCGGCACGGCAAAGGAAATCGGGATGCTGTTTCTGGCCATGAGCACCGGCCTGATCTCCGGAATGGGCTACCTTGGCTACTCGATTCTGTTTGCCCTGCTTCTGTGCGGCATTTTTGTGGTGTACACGGTTCTGGCAGAGGCCCTGGACCGGAGAGACAACCTGGAAAGAACACTGCGGATCACCATTCCGGAGGATCTGAATTACGGTACGGCCTTTGACGATCTGTTTGCCATGTACACGTCCCGGCACGCCCTGACAGAGGTAAAAACCGCAAACCTGGGCAGCCTGTACAAGCTGACCTACCGTATCCGTATGAAAGGGGAAAACCTGGAAAAGGAAATGATGGATGACCTGCGCTGCAGAAACGGCAATCTGGAGATCCTGATGCTGAGCCGGGAGAAGCCGGATACGGAGCTGTAAGTGCTTGCGATAAATGGGGGAGGTTCCGGGGGACCTCCCCCTTGCTGATCGTGTCGCAAATCGCCGGGGAATCCGGGGTACGGCGGAATCGCTGCTTGCGGCGGATGGGAGAATACAGAATGAGCTGTTTGCACGACCCGTAGGTTCCGTGCGCTGCGGAAATTGGGAGAAGACCGCCGCAGAATCCCGGTTTTCGGAAAATGGATAGGTCTTAGGCGAAACTGGACGGGCCGTGGGGAATAGAGTATAGCGGAGGTGTATGCCATGATTTCCGGAGCATGGCTGCTGATCGGCGGCCTGATCTGCACCCTGCAGCTACAAACGGGGAGCTTCCCTAAGCCTCTGACGGAGGAAGAAGAACGGGAGTACCTGGAACGGGCCTCCAGGGGGGACCTGGAGGCCCGAAACATTCTCATCGAGCGAAACCTTCGCCTGGTGGCCCACATAATGAAGAAGTATTATGCTCAGGCGTCAGAGCAGGAGGACCTGATCTCCATCGGCACCATCGGGCTGATCAAGGGTGTGTCCACCTTTGACCCATCCAAGGGAGCACGGCTTGCAACCTATGCCGCCCGGTGTGTGGAGAATGCAATACTATCACAACGGAACAATCGGCGATTGAGGTGGCGGAACGGGTGTCTTTTGAGGCAAAATGGCGCCTGCTGGCACAAGTGGAATTCCGCTGCTATATTCTGATTTCCAATGTATCAGGTGCAGTAAAAGTAGCCCCTCTCCAAATTTTGCAATTTCCAGTGGTGCTGCCGCACAAGTTTCAGGACGCGGAAAAGTTCAATTTGCAATTTTCAGATTTCTCAGAAATCACCGAAACAGCGGACAAGCTCCGCTGGCTCCGATACCAGAGAGGGCTGCGGCAAAGAGATGTAGCGGACTACGCCGGTATCGACCGGAGCACCTATGT
>JAQXVF010000029.1 GCA_029224785.1 Bacillota bacterium | reverse complement strand
TGGTGCGCGAGGCGGGACTTGAACCCGCATGCCCGGAATGAGCACTAGAACCTGAATCTAGCGAGTCTACCAATTCCACCACTCGCGCATAGCTTTTGAAAGCCCCGTTATCGTACCACAAAGAGAATCATTTGTCAACCGGGAAAAAGAAAAAAGCGGATAAACATATTTCTTTCCTTTATTCCGGGTGAGGACATCCCGGAAAAAGCATCCCGACGCCGCATCTTATGGGCGTCTCCTGAATGCTCCAGACACTCCTCCCTGGAACCATACCCGGTCAGTACCAGAACAATCATGAAAAGCGTCTTTCGTCATACGACGAAAGACGCTTTGAATTAGTTTGATAATAATGATACGGTTTCAAAAGGTTTCATTTGGTTTCACTCAAAAAATGAAACTATTAAGCGGGAAGTGAAACTCTCTTTTAGGACTGAAACTATGCTAATCAGTTTGTCAAATTGGAATTTGTCTATCTGATGATTTACTTAATCTTTTGCTTCTTTTTGTTTTTCCTAACATAGAACAATTCACCGATGGAAATATAAATGCATAGTATCGCCGATATAGTAGCTACAAAGCAAATCACTGTGACTAAAAAGTTTATCTGTTTCAAAGAAATGGTGAAAATACTATTTCGAAATATGCTAAATAGCACAATCATTAGTGATATGATGATTTTAGCCAAAGGATATGAATAGCTAGTGAGTTTTGTGTTCAGTTCAAAGATTTTCATTGTTAATACCTCACTTTGCGTATATGTATTTCGCACTGGCGTGGGAGCGCCCAAGGCTCCCTCTGATGAGGGAGCTGTCAGCGCAGCTGACTGAGGGAGAGATTTTTAACAGTCAAATCTATGTATTCGCATACACCGCGAAAATTACGGTCAATATCCAAATTACAGATTCTGATCACTGTCAGTTTCATGCTCTGTAAATCCTTGGTACGAAGATTATCTTTTTCTGCTTGCTCAGGGGTATAGTGTCCGCCGCCATCCAGTTCAACGACCAATCCAATCTTCGCACAATAAAAATCAACGATATAATTCCCAATTGCTTTTTGCCGTTGAAACCTTATTGGGTAACTTCTTAGAAATTCATACCATAGTTTACGCTCCCATGGTGTCATATTTTTTCTAAGAGTTTTGGCCAAGGGGATATTCTCTTTGTTGTACTCTTTCATTTTCTCTCCCCCAGTCACCTTCGGTGACAGCCCCCTCGTCAGAGGGGGCCTTTGGTGCGGTGCGAATTTGTTAGTCAAATTCAAGTTTGTCGAATAGATTGTATCAAATTGCTGTGTAAATATCAACCAATATAGAAAAAACACGATGGTTTCGTATCAAAACCATCGTGCTAATATGGTGCGCGAGGCGGGACTTGAACCCGCATGCCCGGAATGAGCACTAGAACCTGAATCTAGCGAGTCTACCAATTCCACCACTCGCGCATATAGGGCTGTCAGGTAATCCTGACTGCCCGTAAATCATATCACAGGTTCCTCCGTTTGTCAACCCAAAATTCCAAAGAACCCCAAAAGTTTTCCACTTCCTTTTTCCCGAAAAAAATGCTATACTGAAGGTATCTCTTCAGCAGGAGGTTTCTATGGAATTTCTACCCATCTGTCCCCAGGATATGTCCAACCGGGGCTGGCAGCAATGCGATTTCGTCTATGTGATCGGGGACGCCTATGTGGATCACCCCTCCTTCGGCCATGCCATCATCAGCCGCGTTCTGGAGCACGCCGGCTACACCGTTGGCATCATCTCCCAGCCGGACTGGAAAGACCCGAAATCCATTGGAATCCTCGGCAGGCCCCGTCTGGGCTTTCTGGTCAGCAGCGGTAACATGGACTCCATGGTCAACCACTATTCCGTATCCAGGCGGCGCAGAAAAACCGACGCCTTTACCCCCGGCGGCGTCATGGGAAAACGTCCGGATTACGCCACCGTGGTCTACTGCAATCTGATCCGACAGACCTATCGGGATGTCCCCATCCTCATCGGCGGCATCGAAGCCAGTCTCCGCCGCCTTGCCCATTACGACTACTGGTCCGACAGTCTCCGCCGTTCCATCCTGCTGGACAGCCAGGCGGACCTGCTGATGTACGGTATGGGAGAAAAAAGTGTGGTGGAGATCGCCGATGCCCTGAATGCCGGAATGGATGTCCGGGACATCACCTATGTGGACGGCACCGTGTTCCGGACCTCCTCTCCGGACGATAGTCTTCCCTCTGTTATGCTCCCTTCCTTTGAGGAACTGAAAAACAGCCGCCGGAAATACGCCGAAAGCTTCGGCATTCAGTACCGCAACTGTGATCCATTCTCTGCCAAGCGGCTGATTGAGCCGTATGGAAAGGAATTCATTGTTCAAAATCCTCCGCAAAAGCCCCTGACTACGGAGGAAATGGATGCCGTTTACGATCTTCCCTACTGCCGAACCTATCACCCCAGCTACGAAAAGTCGGGAGGCGTCCCCGCCATTGAAGAGGTAAAATTCAGCCTGGTCAGCAACCGCGGCTGCTTTGGTGCCTGCTCCTTCTGCGCGCTGACCTTCCATCAGGGTCGGATCATCCAGGTCAGAAGCCATGAATCCATCCTGCGGGAAGCGGAGATCATGGTGAAAGACCCGAATTTCAAGGGCTACATCCACGACGTAGGCGGCCCAACGGCCAATTTCCGCCACACAGCCTGTGAAAAGCAGCTTACCAAAGGCGCCTGTCAGCACCGGCAATGCCTCTACCCCACTCCCTGCAAGAATATGACAGTGGAGCACCGGGACTATGTGGCACTGCTGCGGAAGCTGCGCAGCATCCCCGGGGTGAAAAAGGTTTTCGTCCGGTCCGGCATCCGGTTCGACTATCTTCTGGCTGACCGGGACGATGTATTCTTTAAGGAACTTGTCCAGTATCATATCTCCGGGCAGCTTAAGGTAGCCCCGGAACACGTGTCGGACACCGTTCTTTCCCGCATGGGAAAGCCGAAAAACGCTGTCTACAATCAATTCGTGGAAAAATACTTTGCCCTGTGCAGGAAATACAACATGAATCAGTTCCTGGTTCCCTATCTGATGAGCAGCCACCCCGGCTCCACCATAAAGGAAGCGGTAGAGCTGGCGGAGTATATTCGGGACATGGGCTACAATCCGGAGCAGGTTCAGGACTTCTACCCCACTCCCTCCACTCTTTCCACCGTCATGTACTATACCGGCCTGGATCCCCGGACTATGGACAAGGTGTATGTTCCCACAGACCCCCACGAAAAGGCCATGCAGCGCGCTCTGATCCAGTATCGCGATCCCAAAAACTACTATCTGGTGAAGGAAGCCCTGCTTACCGCCCACCGGGAGGATCTCATCGGCTCCGGTCCAAAGTGCCTGATCCGGGCAGTCCCACCCAAACCCGGTTCCTCGATTATCGCCAGAAAGCCGTCTCCTTCCGGGGGCAAAAAACCGGTTCCCGCGGGAACAGCCTTCCAACGGAAAGTCCGCAAGCCGGCTTCTCCCGGAAAAGCCATCCCAACGAACAGGGATGCCGCCAAAAAAAGTCCGAAAAAGAGCCGGTCCGTCATCGGAAAGGCCTACGGCTCCGGGAAACGCTGAAAAAGACCTGTCCCTCAAAGAAACCTGGGGGACAGGTCTTTTGCGCTTACTGAACCGCTTCTTCGTCGAAGTTTGGAAGTCCGATGGCAATGGCGTTGTAATCAATGGAAATCGGGGCATCTTCTCTGGCCTTTTCCAGCCGCTTCCGGGCCAGTTCGGTAATCAGGTCCCGTTCCGCCTGCTCAAACCATGCCTCATGGCTTCCGGAAAAGTACATAATGTGGTAGCCAAACCGGGTCTTCACCAGGCCGTAGTCTCCGGGCATCCGGGAAGCGTCAAAGCACCAATCGTTGAATTCCTCCACCATCTGCCCCTCCGTCACATCGGTGTACAGGCCGCCGCCGGTATTGGAGCCGGGGTCCTGGGAGTGTTCATTGGCAAGCAGGGCAAAGGAATCCTCCGTTTTCTCTCCGGCCAACCACCCATCCAGCACCTGCTGAGCCTTCTGCCGGCAGGCATCCCACTCGTCATCGGAATAGATGGTCTGTCCGTTTTCATCCGTGGTGCCGCCTTCGGGATTGATCAGAATGTGGCGAACATCCACATGGATCACATCCCGGGTCAGGCCGCTTTCGGCATATTCGGCTTCATGCTCCTCAAAATACCCCTCTACATCGGATGCCTCCGGCGCAAAGGAATCGTACAGCGATCCAAAATACTCCGACCCGGTATAGTAGGCCGTCAGATAGTGCAGATAGTCCTCATATCCGCAGCCCGGGCCCATGTCATTGCGGATCATTTCTTGCACATCGGCAAATCCGCTCTGGGCGGCTGCCTCGGTGAGACTCTGCTCCAGATTGTCAAAATAATCCTGCATTTCCTGACTGATCCGGAAATCCGCTGCTTCCGCCTCCCGGCTCAACGCCGTATATAGGTGCCAGTTGTCCAGCGCACCCTCCAGGAAGAACTGCTGCCAGGTCAGGCCATCGGAAGCGGGGTTGAGCTGGGTATCCAGCGGTGCCGTGGCATCCAGGCCCAGATAGCCGGCATAGGCACCGTAGTTTTCAACGAAATTGTAGTATTGCATCCAGAAATAAATCTGAAGCTGGGCGTTGGTCAGACGGTCCTCTCCCATGGTCGCCACCACGGCATCTGCCACCAGGGCCATCTGCTCCTCATCCACGGTATAGCTTCCCTTGCAGGCAACTGTATCGGGATCTCCGTCGGCAGGTACCGTAGGGGCGGAGGTCTCCGCAGGCGCAGTGGTTCCGGTCCCGGAAACCGGCTCCCCCGCGGAAGCCGTCGGCTCGTTTGTCGGGGATTTCCGGTTGGCTGCCGTATACCAAATCGCTGCCGCAAGAGCAATCAGCACCAACACAGCGGCAATGACCATGGTGATGACCGAGGACTTGTGCTTGGGAGATTCCCCTGTGGGGGCCTCCACAACTTTCTTTCCGCATTCCATGCAGAAGGCGGATTCATCGGGGATCTCGGCCCCGCAATGGATACATTTCATACGATCAAAAAAACTCCTTGTGGTAAATCTATTTGGGAGTTTACCATTTTTCCTTTCCAAAATCAAGGCGATTAACAGATAATTCACAAATACTTTCCGATTTTTTCTTTGAAAATCCTTCCATAGGCTCCAGCCCTGTCCGCCGGAAGAAGAAAAAAGTGCTTGACAAACGGACTTCTTTGTGCAAAGATATAGAAAAGCAAAACCGATGAGGCGGAAGTAAAGCTGTCAAGGCACCCACAGAGAGCCCCCGATGCTGAGAATGGGGCGGAACGCAGGGCAGCAAATGGACCGCTGAGGGCAGAGGGAACGGCTTCGGCTCAGTATCTTCTGACGCAGGCCAGCGTTAACGGGCAGCGGTGTGTTGGCATCGCATGAGGTGGTCACGTTTGTGGCAAACAAGGTGGTACCGCAGGTTGTTTTTCCTGTCCTTGTTCCCCCATGGGGGAGCAAGGACTTTTTGCTGTGCAAAAGCATAGTAAAAAACAAGATTCGCCATTTTCTCGCCCCTGCAGGGCAACCGAAAATGATGCGCAAAAACTTCATGCGCGCTGGCTGTTGCCCATGAGCGTGGTGCGCAATACTGCGCATGAAGTTTTATTCCCGAAAGGAGTGCTTCTTATGCAGAATCCAGGCAGACGATGGTGTCAGTAACCACGCATTTCACAAATCACGCATACAATATCTTACTACATTGAAATGAGGTTGCTGTTATGAAAAAAATGATTTCCGTTCTTTTGATCGCCGCCATGATCCTCACTCTGTTTGCCGCCTGCGGCAGCAAGAAATCCGACACTTTGAAAATCGCCGTGGTTCAGCAGCTTGACCACGCTTCTCTGGACGAGATCCGCATTGCCGTTGTTGCCGAGCTGGAAGCCCGGGCAAAGAAAGCCGGCACCAAAATCGAAATCAAGACCTTCAACGGCCAGAACGATGCCACGGTACTGAATCAGATCGGAAGCCAGGTCATCTCCGACGGCTATGACGCCATCATCCCCATCGCCACGCTGGCAGCCACCTGCATGACCGTTGCTGCCGAGGACTCCAAGACCCCCGTCATCTATGCCGCCATCTCTGACCCCGTTACCGCCGGTCTGACGGACATTCCCTACGTCACCGGAACCTCCGACGCGCTGAACACCCCCTTTATTCTGGACATGATGCTGGCCGTCAACCCCGATGTCAAGACCGTTGGTCTGCTATACTCCAACTCTGAGCCCAACTCCGTCACCCCCATTCGGGAAGCCAAGGAATACCTGGACAGCAAGGGCATTGCCTATGTAGAAAAGACCGGCACTACTGCCGATGAGGTCCTGACCGCCGCCAGCGCCTTGGTGGGCCGGGTGGACGCAGTCTTTACCCCCACCGACAACACCATCATGGCAAGTGCCGCAGCCGTAGCCGAGACCCTGACAAACGCCGGTATCCCCTTCTATGCCGGAGCCGATTCCTTCGTCTCCGCCGGTGCCTTTGCCACCTGCGGTGTCAACTACACCGAGCTGGGCACCTACACCGCCGATATGGCCATGGACATTCTGGCCGGCGGCCAGTTCCCTCCCTTCCACGTTATGGACGGCGGCATCATCACCGTAAACACAGAAACCGCCGCGGCACTGGGTCTGGATTACGCTTCCTTCTCTTCCATGGCCGGCACCGTCGTTCCGGTGACCACTACCAAATAATAATGTATCACATCCGGAGGCAACATGATCACATCTGCTTTGATTTACAGCGCACTGGAACTGGGGTTTATCTATTCCTTTGTGGCCCTTGCCCTGTTCCTGAGCTATAAGATCCTGAATATCGCCGACCTGACGACCGACGGGACCTTTACCCTGGGTTGCGCCGTTTCCGCCGTGGTGGCTCTGTCCGGCCACCCGGTGCTGGCGCTGCCGGCAGCCATGATCGCCGGTGCCGCAGCGGGCACGGTAACCGCAACTCTGCAGACCCGGCTGGGCGTCCCCTCCATTCTGGCAGGAATCATCACCAACACCGCCTTGTACACCGTGAACCTGGCAGTGATGGGGTTTTCCTCCAACGTCAACCTGCTGCAGACAAAAACCGTGTTTACCATGGCAAGGGATCTGCTGGGCAGCAGCCTGCCCAGCAAGCTGATTCTCTCAGCTCTGCTGTCGGTGCTGTTCTGCCTCCTGATGATCCTGTTCCTCCGTACGCGGCTGGGTCTTTCCATCCACGCCACCGGTGACAATCCGGATATGGTTCGGGCAAGCTCCATCAATACCTCCGTAACCATCACCGTGGGTCTGGCCATGGCAAACAGCCTGACAGCCCTCTCCGGCGCCCTGCTGGCCCAGTACCAGCGTACCGCCGACATCAATCTGGGTACCGGAATGGTAGTCATTGGCCTGGCCTCCCTGATCATCGGGCAATCCGTCCTGGGAACCCGGTCCCCCGCCCGGCTGGTTCTGGGTGCCCTGGCCGGCAGCATACTCTATCGCTTTGTGATCGCCATCGCACTGCGGCTGGATCTGCCTGCAGAGTGTCTGAAGCTGATCTCCGCCCTGATCGTAGGCGTAACCATTGGTCTGCCCGCCATTCGCAACGGGATCCGACTGCAAAAACGGAAAAAGGAGGCACACCATGCTGACACTCCGTAATATCTCCGTAACCTTCTCCCCCGGTACGGTAAACGCCAGAAAGGCCCTGGAAAACGTGGATCTGACCCTGAAAAAGGGGGATTTCGTTACGGTCATCGGCTCCAACGGGGCCGGAAAAAGCACCTTGATGAACGTCATCGCCGGCAACTTCCTTCCGGATCACGGTACCATCCTGCTGGATGGAAAGGACGTGACCTTTCAGCCGGATTACCGCAGAAGCCGGGACATCGGCAGAATGTTCCAGGATCCCCTGAAGGGCACCGCACCCCATATGACCATCGAGGAAAACCTTTCTCTGGCGTTCCTCCGGTCCGGAAAAAAGGGTTCTCCCTTCTCCATGATCCGGAAAAAGGACCGGGATTTCTTCCGGGAAGAGCTTTCCCGGCTGAATCTTGGACTGGAGGACCGCATGAATCAGCCCGTCGGGCTGTTATCCGGCGGTCAGAGGCAGGCGCTGACCCTGCTGATGGCCACCCTTGTACCGCCGAAGCTGCTGCTTCTTGACGAGCATACCGCCGCTCTGGATCCTGCTACAGCGGAGCAGGTCCTGGCGCTGACCCGACAGATCGTCTCCCGGAACCACACCACCTGCCTGATGATCACCCACCATATTCCCACCGCCCTTTCCATGGGAAACCGCACTCTGATGATGGACCGGGGGCACATTCTGCTGGATCTGGAAGGCCCCCAGCGGGACGCCCAGACCTCCGAATCTCTTTTGGCTCTCTTCAAGGAAAAAACCAGTCAGGCACTCGCCAGCGACCGCGTACTTTTTGGTACAATCTGATCCAATACCCGAAGGATTTTTCCCATCCTTCGGGTGTTTTTTACCATAAAATTTGTATTTGTCAAATATGATAAAAGAACGGGTAAAATCACGCTTATCTCGTCGAAAACGCGCATTGACATTTTTCTTCTTTCCTGTTAATCTAATAGTGCACAATGAATACAGTACCTTTTCGATATATACCAAATAATATGGATTTGAAGTTTCTACCCGGGCGCCGTAAATGACCGGACTATCGAATTGCACGCGGACCTTCGTCTGCCTTCTGCATTGATTTCCGGATCCCGGGTATCAATGCTTTTTTTGATATCAAACCGGATTTCGGTTGATATATATTTTGAATGAGGAGAATAGAACAATGAAAAAAATCTTCGCACTGCTTCTGGCTACTGTGATGGTTCTGGCTCTGTGTGCCTGCGGCTCCAAGGCTCCCGCAGAGACCACTGCCGCCCCCGCAGGTGAGACCACTGCGGCTCCTGCAGGTGAGACCACTGCCGCCTCCAATGAGACCACTGCCGCCTCCGATGAGACCACCGCGGCTCCCGCTCCCTCCGTCAAGGTGGGCTTCATCTTCCTGCATGATGAAAACTCCACCTATGACCTGAACTTCATGAACGCTGCCAAGGAAGCCTGCGCTGCCCTGGGCCTGTCTGACGATCAGTACATCTTCCGTACCAACATTCCGGAAGGCCAGGAGTGCTACGATGCCGCCTGCGAGCTGGTGGATGCCGGCTGCAACATCGTCTTTGCCGACAGCTTCGGCCATGAGGACTACATGATCCAGGCTGCCAAGGAATTCCCCGAGGTTCAGTTCTGTCATGCCACCGGCACCAAGGCTCACACCGAGGGTCTGAGCAACTACCACAATGCCTTTGCTTCCATCTATGAAGGCCGCTATCTGGCTGGCGTTGCTGCCGGTTTGAAGCTGAACGAGATGATCGAGAATGGCGAGTTCACCGCTGAGGAAGCCAAGATGGGTTACATCGGTGCCTATACTTACGCCGAGGTCGTCTCCGGCTATACCGCATTCTACCTGGGCGCCAAGAGCGTCTGCCCCACCGTTACCATGGAAGTGACCTTCACCGGTTCCTGGTATGACGAGACCGCTGAGAAGGAAGGCGCAAACAAGCTGATTGGCAACGGCTGCAAGTTGATTTCTCAGCACGCCGACTCCATGGGTGCTCCCACTGCTTGTGAGACCGCCGGTGTGCCCAACGTCTCCTACAACGGTTCTACCATCGCTGCCTGCCCCAACACCTTCATTGTGTCCTCCCGGATCAACTGGGCTCCCTACTACGAGTTCATTGTCAACTCCGTTGTGAACGGAACTGAAATCCCCTCCGACTGGACCGGCTCCATCGCAACCGGCTCCGTACTGCTGACCGAAGTCAACGAGACTGCTGCCGCTGCCGGCACCGCCGACAAGATCGCCGACGTGAAGGCTGCTCTGGAAGACGGCTCCGTCCACGTGTTTGACGTGACCACCTTCACCGTTGGCGGTGAGAGCCTGACCTCCTACATGGCGGATGTAGATACCGATCCCGCTTACACTCCCGACACCGAGGTAATTTATGACGGTTACTTCCACGAGTCTGAGAAGCGCTCCGCTCCTTACTTCGACCTGCAGATCGACGGCATCACTCTGCTGGATACCGCATTCTAATTTCATCGCAACGTCTGGGAAGCTCCCTTGCGGAGCTTCCCAGGTAGTGCTGTAAAGGGCAGCGCAGTGACTTCCGCCGCGCTGCCCTTTGCAGTATTACCGTATTTCCCACCACAGCAAATCCATTACAACAGGAGCGTGAAGCAATTGGAAAACCAGATCGCTGCAGTTCAGATGCGAAACATTACCAAAACCTTCGGCAGCGTTATTGCCAACGACAAAGTATGGCTGGATATCTACAACGGAGAGATCCTGGCACTTCTGGGAGAAAACGGCAGCGGAAAGACCACATTGATGAATATGCTTTCCGGCATCTATTTCCCCGATGAGGGACAAATCTTCATCAACGGGAAAGAAGCACTCATCCGTTCCCCCAAGGATGCCTTCCAATACGGTATCGGCATGATCCATCAACACTTCAAACTGGTAGACGTGCTCACCGCCGCAGAGAATATCGTCCTGGGTCT
The DNA here is from genome assembly GCA_029224785.1 of Bacillota bacterium. Taxonomy (GTDB): domain Bacteria; phylum Bacillota; class Clostridia; order Oscillospirales; family Oscillospiraceae; genus Faecousia. The sequence continues at coordinate 30,350 of JAQXVF010000029.1, read as the reverse complement.
GAAAGAAAAGGGCCGGCTGAACATCGATGAGGTCGCAAGAAAGATCAAATCCATCTGCGATGCCTACGGTTTCGACGTGGATCCCTATCAGAAGGTGTACAATATGTCGGTCTCCCAGAAACAGACCGTGGAGATCGTCAAGGTGCTGTACCGCGGCGCAGACATTCTGATTCTGGACGAGCCCACCGCCGTCCTGACACCTCAGGAAACCGAAAAGCTGTTCGCCGTCCTGCGGAATATGCGGGATGCCGGCAAGGCCATCGTAATCATCACCCACAAAATGCACGAGGTGGAAGCCCTTTCCGACCGGGTGGCCATCCTGCGCCACGGCCGATTTATGGGCGACATGCTCACGAAGAATACCAATGCCCAGGAAATGACCAACATGATGGTGGGTCACCCCGTTACCCTGAACATCGACCGGCCTGATCCTGTGAATCCCAAGCCCAGAATCGAAGTCCGGGGACTGACCGTTCGGGATATTGAGGGCATCGTCAAGCTGGATGATGTGTCCTTCACCATCAACAGCGGCGAGATTCTGGGTGTTGCAGGTATTTCCGGCTCCGGCCAGAAGGAGCTTCTGGAAGCCATTGCGGGCCTTCAGCCTGCCGAGTCCGGCAGCATCGCCTACATTCAGGATGACGGCACCCGGGAGGAGCTGCTGGGCAAAGAGCCTGTCAGCATCTCCGAAATGGGCGTCTCCCTTTCCTTTGTTCCTGAGGACCGCCTGGGCATGGGCCTGGTGGGAAGCATGGACCTGACGGACAACATGATGCTCCGCTCCTTCCGCAGCGGAAAATCCCTGTTCACCAACCGAAAGAACCCCCGAAAGCTGGCGGAGCAGGTGGTTCGGGATCTGGATGTGAACACGCCCGGCGTGTCTACCCCCGTCCGCCGTCTTTCCGGCGGCAATGTACAGAAAGTGCTGGTAGGTCGGGAAATCGCCGCTGCCCCCACCGTTCTGCTGACTGCCTATGCTGTCCGCGGTCTGGACATCAATTCCTCGTACACCATTTACGACCTGATCAACAAGCAGAAGAAATCCGGCGTAGCCGTGGTTTACGTCGGTGAGGATCTGGACGTGCTGCTGGAGCTGTGTGACCGGATCCTGGTTCTGTGCGGCGGCAAGGTCAGCGGCATCGTAGACGGACGCACCGCCGAAAAGAACAAGGTCGGCATGATGATGACTCGTCTTGGAGGTGACACCAATGCATAATCAGAAAGGAATGCCTCTCTTTCACATCACCAAGCGGAAGGCCCTGCCCTGGTATGGCGCCTGGCTGATCCGCGGTGCAGCCATTCTGATGGCGCTGGTGGTATGCGCCGTGGTCACCACGGCACTGACCGGTGAAAACCCCATTGAGATTTACAAAACCATCTGGAAAGGCGCCTTCGGCACTCAGCGTAAGATCTGGATTTTGGGGCAGAACATCGCTATCCTGCTCTGCGTTTCCCTGGCGGTAACGCCTGCCTTCAAAATGCATTTCTGGAACGTTGGCGGCGAGGGCCAGATCCTCATCGGCGGACTTGCCACGGCTGCCTGCATGATTCTGCTGGGTGACAAGCTCCCCAACTGGCTGCTGATTCTGACCATGGTGGCGGCAAGCTGCCTGGCAGGCGCCATCTGGGGTGCCATTCCCGCCTTCTTCAAGGCCAAATGGAACACCAACGAAACTCTGTTTACCCTGATGATGAACTACGTTGCCACCCAGCTCGTAGCCTTCTTCGTGATCCTGTGGGAGGTTCCCAAGGGTGCAGGCAAAATCGGCATCATCAATCAGTCCACCGAGGCCGGCTGGCTGCCTGTGATCGGCGGCTACAAGTACCTCCTGAACATTCTGGTAGTTGCCGTCATCACCATCCTCATGCATTTTTATCTGAGCCGTTCCAAGCACGGCTATGAGATCGCCGTTGTGGGCGAGAGTGAACGCACCGCCCGCTACATCGGCATCAAGGTGGAAAAGGTCATTATCCGAACAATGATTCTCTCCGGTGCCATCTGCGGCATTGCCGGCCTGCTTCTGGTGGGCGGCACCGATCACACCATTACCACCACCATCTCCGGCGGCAGAGGCTTCACCGCCGTCATGGTCTCCTGGCTGGCCAAATTCAACCCCCTGATTATGGTGTTTACCAGCTTCCTGCTGGTGTTCCTCAGCCGGGGTGCCAGCGAGATCTCCACTTCCTTCGGCTTGAACCATTCCTTCGGAGACATCCTCACCGGAATCATTCTGTTCTTTATCATCGGCAGTGAATTCTTCATCAGCTACAAGCTCAGCATCCGCAAGAGCGGCAAAAAGGAGGCGTGAGAAATGTTTGATCTGATTTCCTTCATTCCCCGCGCTGTGGTGCAGAGCATTCCCCTGCTGTACGGTTCCACCGGTGAGACGCTGACCGAAAAATCCGGCAACCTGAATCTGGGTATTCCCGGCATCATGTATGTGGGCGGCATCTGCGGTGTCATCGGTGCCTTCTTCTATGAACAGTCCGTAGGTCCTCAGGCCATCCATCCCATTCTTGCCGTCCTCATTCCCCTGCTTTGCACGCTTGCAGGCTCCCTGTGTATGGGCCTGATCTACTGCTTCCTGACAGTCACTCTCCGTGCCAATCAGAATGTCACCGGCCTGGCCCTGACCACCTTCGGCGTGGGCTTCGGCAATTTCTTCGGCGGCTCCCTGATCAAGCTCACCGGCAGCGAGGTGCCCTCCATTGCCCTTTCCGCCACCAGCAGCTACTTCAGCAAATCCCTGCCCTTCGCCTCCAAACTGGGGTGGTTCGGCAAGATTTTCCTGTCCTACGGTTTCCTGGCCTATTTGGCCATCGCCATTGCCTTTGCCACCTCCTATTTTCTGAAGCATACCCGAAAGGGACTGCAGCTCCGTGCCGTTGGCGAAAGCCCCGCCACCGCTGATGCTGCCGGCGTCAACATCACCCGGTATAAATACATGGCAACCTGCATCGGTTCCATGATCGCCGGTCTGGGCGGCCTTTACTACGTTATGGACTACGCCTGCGGCGTTTGGTCCAACGATGCCTTCGGTGACCGGGGTTGGCTGGCCATCGCCCTTGTGATCTTCACGATCTGGAGACCCAACGTGGGCGTTCTGGCCTCCATGCTGTTCGGCGGTCTGTACATCCTGTACCTGTACATCCCCACCGGCACGAACCTGTCCGTGAAGGAGCTGTATAAGATGCTCCCCTACATCGTCACCATTATTGTGCTGGTAATCACCAGTATGCGCAACAAGCGGGAGGATCAGCCCCCTGCCTCTCTGGGAACTCCCTACTTCCGGGAAGAACGATGACGAATCCAACATACAAAACACAAAACGGCAGGCACAAAAGTGTCTGCCGTTTTGATGGTTTCAAGATTCGTTCCACTTTTTCCCTGTCAGAGTCTTCGTACAAGAAGCCGAATACGTCGGATGTTTATTCACAATTGAAAAACAACAACCCCTTACACCGAAGCGTTCGTTTCCTCCGGATCCGATATCCTCTTGAATAGTCTTGCGCTCCAGAATTCCATACTCAGCTCCTCCAGATAGAAGTGAAGAATGCGTTTGTAGTTCTTCGTTGCTGTACTGAGCATCAGGAAGCAGAGTCCGGACGCTCTCGCCATCTGTTCTGCAGTGCAGAACAGACCTCTGCCGATTCCCTCCGATCTGTGTCCGGGCACTACATACAGTTCCTCTATTTCAAAATACGGGGTTCCGTCAGGCATAATGGAGCTTGCCCGTTTTGCGGTTTCCTCATGTCCCAGCAGGTAGCCCAGGATCTCCCCATCCCGTTCCGCCAGGAATACCCGATTCCCCTCCAGATCACTGCGGTCATTTCTTCGATAGCCGTAGGTGCTGTTCTCCCCTTCCCAGTCCACGGACATGGCGATCAGCTTTTCTGCCAGCTCTTCGTGAAGCTGGGACTCATAGATTCTCATTTTTTCTCCTGTTTCTCCAATTCACGTCTTTTTTGTCTCTGAAAACTTGCCTTTCGAGCTTTTTTCCGGTATACTATTCATAAGAACACCAAGGAGACAGAGCCATGGGCAAATTCGCTGTGATCGACACGGAAACCAACTGGGCAGATCAGGTCATGAGCATCGGCACCGTTATCGGCGATGAGGATACTTTTCAGCCTATGGATGCAAAATACCATATTCTGCCCGCAGAATGTGAAATGGGCGGGATGTACCTTGACGCTCTGTTTCTGGACACGCCGGTAAAGCCCATCCTCTGTACCAGAGAGGAAGCCATACAGGATCTTCTTTGCTGGTTCCGGCATAGCGGCATCCGGTCCGTTTTTGCCTACAACGCCTGTTTTGACCGAACTCGCCTGCCGGAGTTTCAGTGTCTTGACTGGTTTGACATCATGCGCCTGGCAGCCTACCGACAGCACAACCCTAGGATCCCCGCGTCCGCCGACTGCTTCCGTACCGGCCGTATGCGGCGAAACTACGGGGTAGAACCCATGCTCCGCCTGCTCTCCGGTAACCGTACATACTTTGAAACCCACAATGCGCTTTTGGATGCACTGGATGAGCTTCAGATCATGCGCTTGCTGGGAAAAAACATAAATCAGTACATTCCTCTGTAACCAGCCTTCCGTTTTCCCTGAAACGGAAGGCTTTTCGTTATATCATGGGGAATGTCACTTTTTCATTGTCATCCCCGGTTGAGGATCTTCTCCAGATCCTTGCCTTTGGCAAGCTCGTCCACCAGCTTGTCCAGATACCGGATCTCCTGCATCAGCGGATCCCGGACAGTCTCCACCTTCACGCCACAGACAGAGCCTTTGATTTTTCGTCTGTCTGGATTCAGGCAGGGAGCTTTGCGAAAGAAATCCCCGTAAGTGATCTCTGATGTCATCAGGGATGTAATTTCCTCCCCGGTGTACCCCGTAAGCCAGGTTGTCACCCGGAAAACCTCCTGCCGTGTTCTCCCCTTCCGCTCCGCCTTGGCAATCAGCAGCGGATACACCTTCCCAAAGGACATGGCAAACACCTTTTCATTCTCCATCCTTGTGCTCCGTTTCGTTTTTGATCCAGTTTTCCAAAACCCCAAGCTGCTCCGGTGTGTGGAACCAATGCTCTCCGTCCTCCATCACCGTCAGGCTGCAGGGAAACTTCTCCATGAAGCGGTTTACCGTCTGCCGGTCTGTCAATGTGTCCCCTCCGGCATACAGGATTGCCGTAGGACTGCTCCATTCGGTGATCCGATTCTCCTCCGCATATTGAAGATACTTCCAGGAAAGCGGCTCCCCCGATGAAATCGGGATCTCCCCAGCCTCCCTGAGCTGTTCCCGGGTAATGTTTTCCAACTGCATCCTGTCCCGGATCAGTTTGTCCATATCCAGAATTGGCGATACGAACATACTCTTTTCAATTCTGACATTCCGGAACGCCAGCAAGCTGAAATAGGCACCAATGCTGACAGCATACAGGCTGATCCTGCTCCAGCGTTTCCTGGCATATGCGAAGAGCTTCCGCAATTCCGGAACGGCTTCCCAGGGAACGAAGCAATCCGGACGGGAGATCCGCTCTCCATGACCGGGCAAATCCACACTCAGCACCTGGTAACCCCTGGGACATATGATCTCCACCAATCGGGACGCTTCTTCCTTGCAGCCGAATTGCCCGTGAACGTGCAGAAACACTCTGCCGCAGTCCTGTCCATACAGCAAGGCTGGGACTCCGTTGATGACAAAATGAGAAGGAATGATCATATTGTTTCCTCTTTTCATGATTCTCCGAGATTCTCAATCGTTTTCCGGATTGTCCATATCGACGCACCAGTCGTCCACGATCTGGTCCATGGTCTTTCCGGTATACTCCTTCACCCTGGATGGTGCAAGCATACTGTTCAGGAAGGTCTCTTCACCATAGGTGCGGATAAAATACTCGCCGAAGGCAGGGCGAAGGTCATACTCTGTTTTCAGATAATACCGATATTTCATGCCTTCCTGATCCCTATAGACCCTTCGTAATAACCTGATATAATCAGAAGGGTCATCGAAAGCCTCTCCCACATCCTCCATCTGTCCGGGGTACTCTCCGTTTCCAAACCGATACAGGATCTCAAAGTCACCTGCAACCGTATAGTAGCAGGCAGTAACCTCATTGAGCCACGACTCATAGTCCGGATCCTGTGTGCCGCCCCGAAGCCAATAGAGATAGTGGACATATTCGTGGCCAAGGCAGTGGATCGTTTCCGCACAAATGGCAGGAGAGCCGCCTGCGGTCAGGTAGTACCCTGCAACACTGTACAGCGAGGTTCTTCCGACTTCGCCTTTGAGCTGTACGGGAACCAATTCCGGATCCCCGACCTGGAAGATTTCCCTGAAGCCTGTCAACTGCTCATCCAGCCATTGGAAGGTTCGGATGATGGCATCGGTACCGGCAAAGTAATCCTCGAACGCATTGCCCATGGTGACATAGCCGTCCTGTTCAAATGTTTCATCCCGGAATACCTCCAGATACTGCGTCCTGAATTTCAGTGGACAGCTTTGGCTGTAGTAGGCAAAGGTCAGATATGTGGGCTGAAAATCCATTTTCCTTGCCTGGGCATAGTCCATCCGTTCCTGCAGAAACGCTTCCTCCGACCAGGGATCCTCCAGCTCGGATAAGATCCGCTTTGCAGCGGCCTTGCAGGCGGCAATTTCTTTCTTGTCGGTATACACCTCATCAAAGCAGGGATACACCAGGTTCAGCAGGCTGCTGTCCCTTCCCAATGCATTCCGGGAGACTTCCCCCACCTCATCCTGCTGCCATCCAAGCTCTGCCGCAACATGATTTGCAAGGGCATACAAATATCCATAGTTGGTATAGTCTCCCATAGCAGCCTGCACAGTGGTCAGAGCTTGCTCCCAGGTTCCCGTGGTGTGGAAGCCGTAATATGCAATGCCGTTTTCGGCATCCGTCCAGTTTGTATACTCCCCCAGTACGCGGAATGTCAGGCCGTCAGTGAAAATGCCATGACCGTCCAGCAGCTCGCAAAGATACTCCTGAGCGGAAAGGAAGGCGTCCCGCTGGTCTTCCGTCAGGGAAGAATGGAATTCATAGGTGCGCTGCCGGACAACCGTCTGAAGTACCTTCCCCTGCAGGATAAACGAAGAACCATAAGGCTCCGATACCCTCCGGTATACTTCCGTAAACGCATAATCCGGCTGTGGCTGCGTGGTTTCCGTTGGCTGCGTGGTTTCTGTCCGAAATGCTGCAGAGCACCCACAGCACAGGATGAACACCGTCAGAATCGCAGCCCAAAAAAGACGCTTTTTCATGGGGAGGACCTCCTTTGTATACTGCATAACGTTCCAGATCAGCTCTGGGTGTACGACTTGTCCTTTGCAGTGCAATCCCCTGCTTTTCACCCGTCTCCTTTCCCATCCCCTTCAATCAGTCCGAAGATCCGGTACAGGGACAGCATATTCTGCAGTTCCAGCTTATTCCCCATCAACTGGCGGTAGGTAACCGTCTTTTCTTTTCCTGCCGCTTTCAGTTGAGCCATTCCGGAAACCGTCGAATCATAGTTTTCTCTCACCGCTGCAAGCATTTTTTCGAATGCTTCCAATCGTCCCGAATTCTCCATGGTTTTCCCTCCCGGAAAAGGCAAAGGCAGACAGCATACCGTTATATGCGTCTGCCTTTGCCTGTTTTTCATATTCTGCCGTTGCGGATCCTCTTATTCCAGGCAGCCGTATGCCGTAGCGCGCATACGGAGGTGATGGTACTCCTCCAGATTGGGCTGAATGTTATGCATATACACGATGGATACACCCTCAGAGGGGTCGGCTTCGGCCCAGGTGCCGGAACCGCCGGTCCAGCCAAAGGCGCCAAGAGAACCGTTATGATGGCCTACATACCGATCCATCAAGGTGCGGACGCCGTAACCGTAGCCGTAGCCTGCCAGATAATTGTTGGAGAAGTCCTCCCGAATCAGGGTGTCGGAAAGGGTGTTGGTCCGCATCAGATCGATGGTCTTCCGGCCCATAATCCTTCTGCCGTCATATACGCCGCCGTTTGCCAGCATCTGCATCAGCTTGGTGTAATCCCAGCAGTTGGTAATCACCCTGGAGAAGCCGGGCACCGTGCCCAAAGGACCAACCATGGTGGCTTCCCTCTCCGGCGGGCAGATATACAGGGCATTCTCGTCGCCCAGCTTTTTATCGGGGTACAGGTAGTAATCCTTCACCAGACGCTGCTCCAGATCGCCAAAGAGGAAGTTTGCAGAGCTGTCCATTCCCAGCGGCTCAAAGAGCATTTCTTTGATGACGATCTCCGCAGGCTTGCCGGTCACGGCTTCCAGCAGACCGGCTGTCAGTTCGCTGGCAAAGCCATACAGCCACCGGCTGCCCGGCTCAAAGGCCAGCGGCACCTTGCTGATGGCCTCGATCTGCTCCCGCAGGGTGTAATATCCCTTGGCCATCAAAGGCTCCATGGCGTGCCACATGGCCTCCGAGGTGGGATGCTGCACTCTCTGGCCGCCGATGATCATGTGGTACGGCAGTCCGCAGGTCATATTCATGATGTTCTTCACGGTGATGGGCTTGTCCGTTGGTACGATCTCCACAGAGCCGTCGGGATTGGTCACCATCTTCCTGGATTCCTTCCACTCCGGGAAAAACTTGGAGATGGGATCGGTCATCAGGAAGCGGCCCTGCTCATAGAGCATCATGGCGGTGGTGTACATGGCAATTTTGGTCAGGCTGGCCTGGCGGAACACATGCTCCCTGGTCAGGGGCACCTTGTTTTCCAGGTCCGCCATTCCGAAATAGCCCTCGTACAGGATTTCGCCCTTTTTGGCAATGATGCAGGAACAGCTCGGCAGTCCGTCATCCGTAAATTTCCGGAAAAGCTCATCCAGATGCTTGAAATCAGACATGGTTCTCTCCCCTTTCCCTTATTCCACCAGACCGTAGGACACGCTGCGCACCCGCAGATGCTCAAAACGGTCCGTCTCGGACATACAGTTATGCATATAGACAACGGACAGGCCCTCTTCCGGATCAGCTTCGCACCAGGTACCGAAGAAACCGGACCAGCCGAAGGCTCCCAACGAGCCATTGTGGTTGCCCTGCCCCTGATCGATGAGGGTACGAACGCCGTAGCCGTAGCCATAACCCTCATTATAGACCTCATTCTGGAATTCCCGGAGCTGCACACCGGAAAGACCGTTGGAGCGCATCATATCGATGGTCTTTCTGCCCATCAGACGGTGGCCGTCAAAGACACCGCCGCAGGCGAGCATCTGCATCAGCCGGGAATAGTCATCCACCGTGGAGAACAGCCGTCCCCAGCCCATCTCATGCTCTGCGCCGGGAAGGTGCTTGTCATCCAGGCTGCTGTTGACCGGGGTCAGCTTTCCGTCATCATCCCGGGAGTAGAGCTTCACCATCCGCTCCTGAATATCTCCAAAGAAACGGGACCGGGTGTTTTCCATTCCCAGAGGATCCAGAATGTAAGTACGAAGCGCATCATCCACAGGCATATCCGTGATTCTCTCCACCAGAGCCGCTGCGATCTCGCTGGAGAAGCCGTACATCCAGTGGGTGCCCGGTTCAAAGGACAAAAGCGCCTGAGACATGGCTTCCACCTGCTCCTGGACCGTAAAATGGCCCTTTTCCCACAGGGGCTTCATGCACTCCTGCATGGACAGCAGAGTCCGGTCCTCCGTCAGTGCAGGACCATTGCAGTATGGAAGGCCGCACTTCATGGACATCACGTCGCTGAAATTGATAGGCCTTTCCGTGGGAACCGTGTTAAGTTGACCATTGGGCATCATCACCAGTTTTCTGCTCTCCTTCCACTGGGGCAGGTAGCGGGAGATGGGATCCGTCAGCAGGAATTTCCCCCGCTCATAGAGCATCATCATGGTAGTATACAGGACAATCTTGGACATGGACGCAATCCGGAAAACAGATCGATCCGTCACCGGCACTTTCTTCTCCACGTCTCCATAGCCAAAATAGCCCTCATACAGGGTCTTGCCGTTCTGTGCGACCTTCAATCCGCAGCCAGGAAGCCCCTCCTGCAGAAAGGTCTCCAGCAGGCGATCAAGGTCCGTTGTTCTTGCCATTGTATTTCCTCCTTATGGTTTCAAATCTACAATTGATTATAATATTCTGCGAATTTTCTGTCAAGAAAAATATGATTTATGTGTATTTTGCACAAATTACTCTCCTAATTTTGAATAGTCCGACCATACAACCCGAACGGAAGGACCCATACAAGAATCAGGCGGCCCTGTCAGGCCGCCTGAAAAAGCTTATTCGATCACAATTCCGTTTTCCGTTCTTCTGAATCTCTTGACGAAATCCCAGGCAAAGCGGTTGGTAAATGGCCGGATCTCGTGGGCATGATGGGTTACTCCCATCAGCAGCGTGTAGCAGTTTCCGTCCTCGCTGTCGAAATAGTGGGCGAAATACTGGCTGTCCGGGAAGCTGTCGTCATGCAGCAGCTCCACCCGATCTCCCTTCACCGCCATCAAAGGATCCTCCCAGCGGTCCTTTTCCTCCAGAGAAGCATGGAAAGGCTTGCGGAAGCGGTTCACCTGAGACAGATACTCCAGTCGCTGGATCGCCCGCTCATGATGCATGGGCAGTTCCACGCCAAAGGAGTCCACCCCGCCGATGTAAAACAGAGGCACCAGAGTATCCCGGTTCACATCCTGCGTTTTTGTGCCGAAGCAGTTGTTGCCCACATAGTCGATGGCATTCATGGGCAGAAGGGCTGCAAACCGCTCCGGGCACTGCTCAAACAGATCCCAACTCTTGATGCCACCCATGGAGAAACCGGTGGCGTAGATCTTTCCGGGATCGATGGAATACTGGGTCATCAGGTGGTCAATCAGCGCAGACACCTCTTTGGCAGAGACCATCATGTGCATTTCCACCGCGACGGTGATAAAGCCCTCTGCCTGACCGATTTCCGGCCACTCCGCCAGGGACGCCGTGGCATAGGCAGAGTCTCCGCCGCCGTGGAATACCATCATCAGCGGTACCTTGCCGTTTTTCACGTCCAGGTCCTTGTCGTAGAACACCACATAGCCCACCTTGTGCTCTTTCACCGGGCGGAACATTCTGCGCTTGGCAAAGATCTCATTGTCATCCGATACAGGAAGCATGACGGAGGCAGCCTGATCCACGATGTTCTCGGCATCGTAGTTGTACGCCTTGACAATCTCTCCCCGCCAGCGGCGGTAGTTGCCCACCACTTCCTTGAAATCCCGGGCAAGATCCAGATCGTCCCGGCAAACAATCTGACCGCAGGACGCTTCCAACACGGCATTGTATTGTGCCGTATGCCCAACGGAAACCACATGGATGTCGTTTTTCTCAGGCTTGGGCATTTCCTTGCCGCCGACCAGAGTACAGCATACCATGGTCAGGTCCGCCCGGCCCAGGTCTCCCAGGATGGCGCTGCCGGCCATCGGCCGCAGGTAATTCCGGGAAACATAGTCTGCACCGGTGCCGAAGGCATAGACGTACATCCGGACGCAGGAGCCCAGCACATTGTACTCAACCCGATCCGGATAAGCATCATCCTTCATGATGGCCATGCCGTCCCGGAAATTGCTCTGGGCAATGGCAAGGTTGGCCGTCAGTGCCTCATAAGCGCCGGCTTCCTCCCCTGCCCAGGTCTCTCCCTTGGGATTCAGGAACACAATCCCGGTACCGTTCTTGCGGGAGAGCTGTGCAAGGCCGCTCTCCTCTGCAAACTTCTCCATTTCCTCCATGGTCAGCTTCCGGTCAGGAAAAACCGCCATAGTCGGGCCGGTAAAACCGTAGTTGATCAGATTGGACTGAAGCTCATTGGCAGGCTGATACAGGTATGTGAGAAAACCATTCAGCCGGAAAGCGTAGATTACACTGCCATCCTCCCGAACGACGGTCTGGTCAATTCTTGAAATGCTCATAATTCGCTCCGTTTCTCAGATCTTGGCCAGTCTGCCCAGTCGGATGGGCGTCACTTCCTTACTGGAGTTCAGGCGATTCCAGAAGTAAGCGTACTTTTCCTGCTCCTCTTCGGTGAACATATGAGTATGGTTGCTCAACTCGCAGACGTCAAACTCACCTTCGTACTTCTTCCACTGGGGACGGCCCTCGCCGTTGGGATCGCCGGATGCGGCAAACTGATACCAGTAGCCCTGAATCAGCTCCATGAAGTCATAGTCCGCACCCACCCAATGGTAATCAAAGAAGGGATTCCGCTCACCCTTATCCACCCGGCCGAACACATAGGGCATTTCGGCGCAGTGGGGAGATCCGGCATTGTGTCCACGCTCGGTCTCGTTTTCCTTGGTCATCAGCCAGATATAGGCATTTTTACCATACTTCTTGCAGAGTTGTCCAATCTTTGCGGAGCCCATCAGCATGATGTCGGAAGCGATGGTGGATGCCATCTTGGCTGCCTGAATCGGGGTTTCGGCAGGATACCACTTCTTCATGTTCTCGTAGTTATCCGGGAAGGATTCCTTCAGGTAGTTGTCGTACTGATCCAGCGGCAGGCCTTCCGGTCCGGCAACAGGGAATTCCTGAGAACAGGAACCCATCAGCACGTCAAAATCATTGAACTTTCCGGCATCCATCCAGTCGGAATAGGCTTCCGGCAGGAACTGGCCGTCTACGCAGAAGGAGAAGCCTTCTCCGAAGGGAGTCTTCTCGTAGACATCAAACAGGTCCCAGGCATCCCGCTGACGCAGCTCCTCGATACTCTTACAGCCCACCTGCTCCATGAACTTCACGCCCCGCTCTTCCATAACGGAAAGAGGTGCAGGCTGCATGAATCCCCAGTAGATGGGGCCGCTTTCGATGGAGACACGCTGGATCAGCCCCTTCATCAGAGGAGAGGCGTGCAGTGCGCCCGTAGCCGCAGCACCGCCGGACTGTCCGGCAACGGTGATGCGCTCCGGATCGCCGCCGAACTGGGCAATATTATCCTTCACCCACTGGCAGGCCTGACGCATATCATACATGGCATAGTTGCCGGAGGTTCCGTTGCCCTCCTTGGTCAGATCAGGGTGGGCAAAGAAGCCGAAGAAGCCAAGACGGTAGTTGATGGTGACCACCACGATATCTCTTCTCTTGGCAAAGCCATCACCATCGCAGACGCATTCCACACCGGAGCCTGCCACCATACCGCCGCCGTGGATCCAGATAAAGACCGGCAGCTTGTCCTCCGGGGTCTTTGCCGGGGTCCAAACGTTCAGATAGAGACAGTCTTCCTCGTACTGAGATCTTGCCATGAGCTGAGGCACCCCATGAACATTGGCAGGCAGATTCTCGTCAGACATAACGTGCTGAATTGCCGCTGCACTGTACTGAGTGGCCTGACGCACACCGCGCCACCGGCGGGCGGGCTGGGGATGGCGGAAGCGAAGTTCCCCCACGGGAGGAGCCGCATAGGGAATGCCCTTGAAGATCTTCAGGTTGCCTTCGGTATAGCCCTGGAGCCATCCTTCCCGTACCTGTACTTTTGCATGATCAAAATTCGACATATTCATTCTCCTATTCTACATAAATCCAAAAAATCTGCTGCGATCAGCCCTTGACGCCGCCGATGACGACACCCTTGATAAGCTGGGACTGGATGAAGGGGAACACCACCATCACCGGCAGCACCGCAATCATGGCAATAGCCATACGGGCGCCAACGGTAGGCAGCTTCAGGCCCTGAAGGTTCTGGCCTTCTGTCAGGGAGGACTGCATGGTCAGCAGCTTGATGTTGTTCTGCAGGTTGTTCAGATATGCATTGATGCCATACAGCTTCTGATTGGTAATGTAGTACATGGCGTTTGACCAGTCATTCCAATAAGCCATTCCGGCAAACACGGCGATGGTAATAATGACCGGCTTGGAAAGAGGCAGGATCACACTTCTGTAGATCCGCATTTCCGTTGCGCCGTCAATCCGGGCCGCCTCCAGGATATCCTGAGGGATGGAACTGGTGTAGTAGTTCCGGACCATCAGGACGTTCATGCCGCTCATCAGGTAGTTGGGAAGCAGCAGCGCCCAGATTGAATTCTTGATGTGGAAGATCTGGGTCCAGATGATGTAGGACGCAGTCATACCGCCGTTAAACAGCATGGTGAAGAAGATAAAGAAAGCAAACCCGTTGCGGAATTTAAAGTCTTTTCTGGAAAGCGGATAGGCAAACAGAGAGGTAATGATCACATTGGCAGCCGTTCCCACAACGGTAACGAAGATAGAAAGGGCATAGGCTCTGCCAATGGTTTCCCGTTTCGCCCACAGGTATTTGTAAGCATCGAAGCTGATCTTCTTGGGGAAGAAGCGATAGCCTTCGGCAATCAACGTATTCTCTTCGGTGATGGAGGCACTGATCATCAGGACAAAGGGCGCAATGGCAATGATGGCCAGTATCGTCATGATGATGGCGCAGATGAGCTTAAATCTTTTTTCTTCGTCAAACTTTTTCATAGCACGACACCCCTTTCCTTAGAACAGAGAACTCTCCGGATCCACTTTCCGAACCAGCAGGTTGGAAAGCATCACCAGCAGGAAGCCAAGAATCGACTGGAACACGCTGGCTGCGGAGGACATACTCACATCGTTGAGCTTCATCAGTGCACGGTAGACATAGGTATCGATGGTCTGAGTAGCGTTGTACAAGGCACCGGAGTCCATAGGAACCTGCAGGAACAGACCGAAGTCAGAGCTGAAGATGCGGCCGATGCTCAGCAGCAGCATCAAAACGATCATGGGCCGGATGATGGGCAGCGTGATCTTGAAAATCTGCTGCATCTTGGAGGCGCCGTCCAGGCGCGCAGCCTCATACAACCCCTTATCAATACCGGACATGGTAGCGATGTAAATGATGGAACCGTAGCCGGCACCTTTCCAGAAATGGACAATCGTCAGAATAAAGGGCCAGTATTTCGGGGTGGAGTACCAGGAGATTCCATTGCCGTGGAGCAGCGTATTGTTAATCCAGCCGTCGCCGCCCAGGAATCCGTAGACCAGGTAGGCAACGATCACGATGGAAACCATGTTGGGGAAGCAGATAATGGGCTGGATCGCCTTTGCGATCTTCCACTGGCCAATTTCCGTCATCATGACAGCGATGGACAGAGATGCAACCAGTCCACCAAAAATAAACACCACGTTGTAACACAGAGTGTTGCGCATCATGATAAAGAAATCCTTGGTTCTGAACAGGAATTCAAAATTTGCCAAGCCCACCCAGTCACTTCCGAAAATACCCTTGGTATAGTCCAGGTCTTTGAAGGCAATGGTGATGCCAAACATGGGAAGGTAGTTGTTTACGATCAGGTAAACAATACCGGGAAGCATCATGAGGAAAAGCGGCACATAGCTGACGCGTTTCCCTGTTTTTACTCTTTTCGCAGGGGCAATTGCTGTCTTTTGCATAGGAATACTCCTCTCTTTTCCGCTCCGTAAAAAGCAGATGATGGTATCTTCATTATAAATCACTTTGTTTTTCGTTACATTCAATAAAGTCAGTTTTTTCTTTGTTTATGTAATCGGAAAAACAAACAAAAAGGGCACCCTTTCGGGTGCCCTTCCGATAAATCGAGAAGAAGATTACTTGTTGGCAGCAACCCAGGCATCCAACTGTCTCTGGGCCTCTGCAACCACATCATTGATGCCGGCAGATTCCAGTGCAGCCAGGAACTGAGGAATGGTGGTCTCGGGATCCATCTCTCCGGTCATCAGTCCGCCCAGGAACTGCGCTTCCACATTGGAGATAGAAGCAACCTGGCTCTTAATGTTGGTGGTATCCAGCGTGAAACCATAGATGGGGCTGACAACAGCCTCGTTCTGAAGCTTCTGGTGATCAGCACGTCTGTCAATGACATTGCCCTCATCATCGGGTCTCTGCCAATCCAGATACTCGTTGCCGATGATGCCGCAGGTGAAGAAGGAGTAATAAGGCACATCGAACATGGTCATTCCATCGGGGAGCTTGACAACCTTGTCTTCTTCGGTGCCCAGACCGGTATCGATATAGTCACGGCCTTCCACGCCGTACAGAATGGTGTTCAGAACGAAAGCATCGGTGTACAGCAGGCTCAGTGCTTCACAAGCTGCTTCGGGATCCTTGCAGCCGTAGGAGACACACCATGCCAGGCCGGAGGGCTTGTTCATAGAGGTCTCGATGGGGAAGTAAATAACGGATTTGCCGTGGGTAGTGTCCTTTTCGGCATCAGTGGTCTGAGGATCACGTCCGCCGTAGCCGATGATATAGGACATGCAGCGGTCGGCCTTCATCAGGTCGTAGCCCTCTTCCGTAGCAACGGAAGCATCCTTGTTGACGTAGCCAGCCCGGTTCCACTCGTAAGCGGTCTTGCAGACCTGCATGAAGTAGTCGGTAGCATAGGTGTTCTGAACGGTCAGGTCATCACCAACCACACAGACGCCGCTGCCCATGTCGGAAACCTTGAAGTAGTTGGGGCCGGCATAGATGGTCTGGAGCTGGAAGTTGTTGGGAGAGCCGTTGGCGCCGGGACGGACGCCCATGGTGATCTTGTCGGGGTACAGCTCATGGAGCTTCGCCAGAACGTCATTCACCTGATCCATGGTCAGGCTGTCGCCTTCCACCAGGCCCAGATCGTTGTTGGCAACATCAGCCTCAATGATGAGGTACTCGGTCATAACATCGGTTCTGTAAACAGGGACTCCGTACACTTCACCATTAAAGGTGGTGGAGCCCAGGAATGCCTTACCGGTAATATCCAGAGTGGGCTTCAGAGCAGTGTCCAGATACTGGGTGATGGGCAGGACCTTGTTGGAAGAAACCTGGTCAGCCATGGTACCCAGAGCACAGTACAGGTCAACCTGTTCGCCGCCGATCTGCTTCATATCGATGTAAGTGGCATAGTTCATGCCATCGACTGCTTCCAGATGCAGACGGACGCCGGAATCGATCTCTTCCAGGTGCTTGTTGACGGCTTCTTCAACCGCAACAACGGAGTCGGGAGAGGGAACGATCACCAGGCAGGGGTAGGAAACGGTGATCCATACGGGATCCTTCTTGGCAGGTTCGGTAGGCGCAGCCTCCGTAGTGGTTTCGGTTCCGGTAGTGGCTTTCGGAGCTTCTGTGGTGGGGGCGGGGGCCTTGGAGCCACAGCCAGCAAACACAGTCAGCATCAGAGCGAGAGTCAGAACCAGAGCAATCATCTTTTTCATGGTTTTTCCTCCTTTATTGATACCCGATGGGCATCCTGATAGTCTTATTATAAAATGCCCTTGTGAAAACTTCTTTCGATTTTGACTTTTTTGTATTTATTTTTGTACTATTTTCACATAATCCCTGATGAGACCTTTTTCAGGGTTGGATCTGCAGCGTCTCCCCGGTCTCCGCATTCCGGCTGGTGACGGTGAATGCCCTGGTAGCAAAATCTGCCTGCAGCTCCGCCGTACAGCCGTCCTTTTTCCAGGTAATGTGGAGCTTTCCCTGGGGCAGCCCCTCTTCCACGGAGAACTCCCCGTCGAAGGCCGGGCAGGAGTTGCGGAAACGCATGATCTCCATCAGCTTCCGGACCACAGGCTTTTGCATCTGCGCTTCGATCTCTTCCCTGGTGAAGTTGTGCCGGTTGACCTCTCTTCCGCCCTCTCCGCGCTCCAGACAACTGAAGTCATTCGTTCCTGCCAGCATGCCTACATAATACACCTGGGGAATGCCGGGGGTGAAGAACTGGACGGTCCTGGCAAGAAGATACTTCTGATCATCGCAACCCATGGCAGAGTAGAAGGTTCCGCCCAACTGGTAGATCTTTTCCTTCCCCTCTCCCTTTTTGATGCGGCTGTTCCAGAATACATCCCGGTTTCGGATCTCCTCCGGCAGGGCCATAAAGTCCTTCAGATAGCGGTCCCGGACAATGCCGCTGATGGCATCCATTTCCTCTTCGGTCAGCAATCCCGCCGCGTCCACCACGCCGATGCCGTCGTGGGTATCCAGAGTCGTGATCTGGTTTCTGGGGCAGATCTGCAGCCAGTGGATCAACCGGTCAGTCCTTCCGAACTCCAAACCGTGCAGAAGAATCAGGGGCAGCGCAAAATCGTACACATAGTGTCCTCTTTCCGCCAGCTTCTGCTGAATGTGGTATTCCTCATGAATCTCCGCCAGCATTTTCGTCCCGGTTTCCTTCAGCGGTCTGGTGCTGATCTCCAGCACATCCCAAATCTCCGGCTCCACAAAGAAGCAGCTCGTTCCCGGGACCTTGGAAGCATAGGCAAAGGCATCAAAGCGGATGAGCGGGACATAGGAGGCAATCTTTTTCAGGTTTTTCTCATAATAATCCTGTGTTGCCGGTGAATGGGGGTTAATGTCCACCTGTTCTTCAAAGAATGTGCACCACAGGTTTACCTCTTCCCCATTTTGCAGTTTGAAGGTACGGCGGGGTCCTCCGGGCTTGCGGCTGTACAGCACCCTCAGGTCCTCCTCCGTAGGCTCCGCCTGGGGCCAGAACTCCTCCCAGTGGATAAACATATCCCGATAAGGAGATGCCTCTCCGTTTTTCAGGTAGTCCTGGAATTCCTCACAGCGGATGGACACATGGTTCAGCATAAAATCCGCAGCCAGAAAATACTTTTCCGACAGCCGGGCAATGTCCTCCCAGGTTCCAAAGGCGGGATCCACCATATCATAGTTCACAACCGCGAAGCCACGGTCGCCGGAAGAAGGATAGAACGGCAGAATATGCACACCGCCCAGTTCCTTGGAAAAATAGGTATCCAGAATCTCCTCCAGCTCCCGCAGATTGCCACCCATGCTGTTGGCATAGGTGATCAGCATACATTTGTTCTCCAGTTGTTTCATCCTTCTTCTCCCTTCTCTCCCGGCAGTGCAGGCTCATCCATATACCACATACCGTAGTGGGCTTCCGGGTTGGGCATTTCCTCCCGGATATAGCGGCGGAACGTGGCCTCAATGGGTTTGGTCATCAGATAGGCATAGAAGCCGGGAGCGATCATC
This sequence comes from Bacillota bacterium, assembly GCA_029224785.1. Taxonomy (GTDB): domain Bacteria; phylum Bacillota; class Clostridia; order Oscillospirales; family Oscillospiraceae; genus Faecousia. The sequence goes on along the minus strand of JAQXVF010000029.1, from coordinate 11,404 downwards.
AGCAGCATGGGAAACACATACACCGCGGCGCAGAATCCGGCAAAGGTGATCACCAGAGGGATCATCGTGCCCAGGTTTTTGGAGCCGAAATACAGCGAAAGCCGCAGGGCGCCCATCAGGTTGATCTGAAAACGGGACAAAATGGGCAGCAGATAGTAGGTAACACAGGCCAAAACCAGAATGCAGACCAGCAGGAAAACGTAGTACAGGTTTCCGATGGCGGTACCCAGACCGTTAAACTGGGCAAACTGGGAGATCACATACAGGAATCCCGCCAAAAGAAGATAGATCACATTCAACGCAAATCCCTGACGGAAATTCTCTTTCAACCCTCGGAAAAACTCCGGTATCAGCTTCCCGGTCTCCCGGCGGATTACCTTTGCCGCCGCATAATACATGGCAATGGAAGCCGGAACGATGGTAATCAAAGGCAGGCATAATACCACCCAGAACAGGCTCAGGATCATCATGTCCACGATCCTGCCGGACACCTCAAAAAACTTGCTGTCAAAGGATACTCTCATGGTGTTTTCTCTCTTTCCTTTCGAAGGGTGCTGCGGTATTCCGCAGGAGAACTGTTGGTGTATTTTTTGAACACGGTGGAAAAGTAGGAGATGTTGTCAAATCCCACCTGCATGGCCACATCTGTGATGCTGTCATTGGTAAATGCCATGATCTTTTTTGCCTCTTCCACCCGGCACAGGTTGATATACTCCCGGATCGTCTGTCCTGTCTCCTTGTGAAAAAGCATACTCAGGTAGTTGGGCGCCAGCATCACCTCCTGCGCGATCACCGTTCTGCCGATGTCTTCCATGTAATGCTCCGCAATATACTGCTTTGCCCGTTCAATCACGGATCGGGACTTCTTCAGCTCTTCAATGTGCCGCACCACACTGTCATACAGGAAGCTGACATACTTCATCATATTGATGGCGCTGAACTCCGCCGCCTCGGATACCTTCAGACTCACCTCATCCTGCATGAAATCCTTCGTATCGATCCGGTTTTCGTACAGATAGCCGTAAAACACCTGGATCAGGTCCTGGTGGATCCGTTTCATATCCCGGCTGCTGAGCTGCTGCTCCAGGAAATGACGCATATACAGGAACAGCTCCGTCTTTTTCCGCTCCCGCAGGTACTGCGCTACGGTTTGCTTGTTGATGTGGTTGTTCTGCTGGTCCCTGGCAGCCTCCTGCTCCTCCAGCATCAGCACCACCGGTCCGTCCATCAGGGTACGCCGCAGAAGCGCGTCGATCCGGTCCTTTGTCTCGGAATACTGCTGTACATTGACCGGGCCGGAGATCACGCAGGCAGCCGTCACATCCAAATACTGCCGTAGGGCATTGCCCAGACGGATACATTTGTCCTCAATCCCCTGCCGGTGGGCTTCATCCAGGAAAAGATAGCCGGTGTAATAGTTGTCCACGATATTATCGACGAGCAGTCCCTCCTGATCTTCCAAGCCGCAGAGGATTTCCCGGGAGATGTTGCCGAACATGAAGATCAGTTCTGACCTGGTATAGCGCTGCAGGATCTCCTCTATGGGAATTCCCACCGCCACAATACTGCGCCGTTTTCCCCGGTCCAGGGCAATATCATACTTCCTTGCGGCCCGCTGCAGCCGATCAGGGTCCTTATCATAAACGTGGTTCAGAATGTCCCGGAGGAAGCTCTGCCGGACATACTCCCGGGTGTCCGATTCCGATTCCTCCATATTCTGCCTCTCACGGCGGCGAACCACCGCCTTGCTCAGCACCGCCGTCAGCTCCTCCGGGAAAAACGGCTTGAGCAGATAGTCTGTCACGCCGCAACGGATGGCTCGCTGGGCGTAATGGAACTCCGCATGGCAGGTCAGGAAGATGATCTCCGGCGGATTCTCCGACTCGGACATGATCGTTTCCGCCAACGCCATCCCATCCATACCGGGCATTTCTATGTCGGAGATCACAATGTCCGGGTTTTCCTCCCGGATGGTTTTCAGTGCCGTCTGCCCATCGAAGGCCGTCAGGATCCGGCGGATCCCCAGATTGCTCCAGGGCGTAATGTTTTTTATCATTTCGACGATGCCAAGTTCATCGTCCACAATCAGTGCATTCATCGCTTACCTTGCCTTTTCTGTGCTTTCCCCCTGCTCCATGGGGATCCGGATCTCGATCTTCGCGCCGGAGGGCACCGCCTGCTCCAAATGCAGCAAATCCGTTCTTCCATATTGCAGGGATAGGGTCCGTTTGATGTTGCTTAGGCCGATATGGACCTCCTCGGTGCTGTCCGGAAGCTCCGGCTGGTCATACCATCGAAGCTGTTCCGGAGTAAACCCCGGACCGTTGTCCTCAATGGTGATGACCACGCAGTCTCCCTCGATCCGGCACTGTATCAGGATTTGCAGAATGTCATCCGGACGCATACCGTATTTCATGGCGTTTTCACCAACCGTCAGCAGAAGATACCGGGGAATCCGGAAGTCCGACACCTGGTCCGAGTCTTCCCGGAACCATACCACCCGGCCCGGATAGCGGATCTCCTGTAAACGGAAATAGTTCTCTAAATTGGACAGTTCCTCCCCCAGGGGTGCCATGGGATCTTCACTGCTCATAATATACCGCAAAAAGGAGGAAAGTCTGACCAGGTAATCCCGGATCTCCTCTCCACGGTTCTGGTAGGTCATGGTGCTCACCGTAGTGATGGCGTTGAGGAAGAAGTGGGGACGAAGCTGGGCCCGCAGCATTCGCAGCTCCTGACTCTTCTTCTGAAGCTCCGTGGATATCAGCTTCATCCGGCTGTACACCACATTCTGCAAAAGGGTATTGACCACAGTTTCCAGATGGTGGATCTCTTCCACCTGGGCTTTTTCCGGAATCTGGCGAAGCTGGGTCAGATCCCCCAGGTCCTGCAGGGCCTCGGAAACATCCTGCACCGGCTGAATGATCCGGTTGTGCAGAAGGCGGTTCATAAAATAGATGTAGACACCACAGCAGATCAGGCCCATGAGCACCGTCAAAATCAGGTTTTTCTGCATCAGATGCAGAAAGCTCACGTCGAATTCCGCCTTCAGGGTCAGACCGCCGCCGATGTCGATGGCCTCCACCGCAATGGTGCCGGTATTTTGCTGACTTTCCGTTCCCTGATAGGTGTAGCTCTGTCCAAACCGGTCCGAAAGAGTGCAGATGCCCTGGCTGCCGTCACACAGATCGATGGCCTCTGCCAGGAACTTCTCCTGCCGGCTTGCCGCTCCTACAAAAAGATCCGCATACGCGAAATACAGACATTCCAGAAAATAGGATTTTCCTCCCATGGAAACAATGCAGCAGCTGCCGTCACTATCCAGTTTTCGGAAGATCTCCGCATTCTTCTCCAGATAGTCCTTCATGGCCAGTCTTTCGAATATACTGATGCCGTCACAGGTTCGGAACACCATGAAATCCTCCGGACGGAAGGCAAAAAGGAAATCCATTTCCGAATTCTGGATCAGCTTGCTTTCCAGCAGGCGGTTCAGCTTCAGCTTGTCGAAGCACTTCTCTCCATCTTTTTTCGACCACAAGCCGCTGTAGTCCTCTGCAATCTGTTTTCTGACGTCCTTAAGCTGGTATTCCACGGTATGCATCCGTTCTCCGATCTCTTCCACCGCCAGACGCATCTGATATGTGCGCTCCAATTCCGAGCTGCGGCGCTGAGCAATGTACAGGATCAGATAGCTTGCAGAAATCAGCAGCAGAAGGATCAGCAGGCTGCCGATCTGAAACACCGTAAACACCTTGGAGATGCTGGTTTTTTTCTCTTTCCCCACCATGTTCCCTCTCCTGCCTTTCGCTTCTAAGTATATCGCATGAAGCGCCGCAATTCATCAAAGAATCCAATATCCACTTTCGATTTTGTAAGGTTTTCCGGTCATCCGTTGGGCAGAAGCTGTGGCACCAGAAGACGGGTACCCCATAGGTACAGTTGTGACCTATGGGGTACCTTGCTGGTAACGGTATAACATACAAGGAATCGACTGCATGGTTGTCATTTCGCAAAAGGAAACAGCGGAGAGCACACCTGGTTGCTCTCCGCCATTGCTTGTTTTGATATCATTGGATTTCCAGATAGCCCCAGCCGAAGCGGTCATCGTATCCGGGGTCACCCATATCCTGTGCCATAGCCGCGAGATGCTCGAAAATCTGCGATGGCTCCACACCGCCTTGAAGGGCGGCGGCGATCCGCCCGGAGACCCGGGCGGCGGCATAGGAGGAGCCTTTCTCTTCGCCGCAGTCGCTGCGGGCGCAGAAATCCACGGCCTCCCCGTAAAGATACCACAGGCTGGTCTGCGGCGCTCCCGTCCCATCCAGATCCACGCCTGCAACACCGATGACCTCGTCCCATGCGGCGGGATAGGCCACCGTGCCCAGACCGGTGCTCACACTCAGGTTGCCGGTGCAGGCTACGAGGATTGCGCCACGGTCATGGGCATGGGCAATGGCTTCATGGAGGGCTTCACTCTCCTTGGGCAGGGTCCAGCTCATGTTGATGACATCCGCATGGTAGGTGTCCACCGCGGCATACAGTGCGGCAACAACGGCCTCCTCGTTGACGGTGTCCTGAGAATCAAAGCACTTCAGCATGACCACATTCGCCTCCGGCGCAATCTCGCGCACCAGAGAGCAGATCCGGGTGCCGTGGCCGATGGAATCTGTCAGGTCGTCAGAGGTGCCCACGAAGTTCTCTCCTGCGGAATGATCCCCGCTGCAGCCGGAGTCCAGAATGCAAACGGTAACGACCGGGGCAGCGGTGTCCGCTTCCCCGGTGTTATCCGGCTTGTGAAGGAAAATCGCAAAAGCAGTTATGACTGCAAGCAGCGTCAGCGCAATCCCGGCACAGGCAATGATTGTCCGTTTCATACAGTTTCCCATTCCGGGAGGTCTCAGGCCGCTTTGTCAGCGGTCTGAGGCTCCTGAACAGGTTCGGGGGCCGGTTCCGGAACCGGCTCGGGCGTCGGCTCCGGGGATGGCTCGGGCATGGGTTCGTCGGTGGGTTCGGTGGTGACTTCCTCAGTCGGCTCGACGGCGGGTTCCTCCGCGGGTTCCTCGGTCAGTTCGACGGCGGGTTCCTCCGTGGATTCCTCGGTCGGTTCGACGGCGGGTTCCTCCGTGGGTTCCTCGGTCGGCTCGACGGCGGGTTCCTCGGTGGGCTCCTCAGTCAGCTCGACGGCGGGTTCCTCCGTGGGTTCCTCGGTCGGCTCGATGGCGGGTTCCTCGGTCGGTTCCACAATCGGCTCGTCGATTTCCTCGACGAAGGGAATCAGCTCGAACTGCGCCTCACCCCAGGTGACGCTGCCGTCTTCCAGAACAGCGCCTACGTACAGCGTAATGCAGCCGTCCTCATAATCCTCTACCGGCAGGCAAACGCTGCTGTCGGTGGTCTGGGCGATCAGTTCGGGGTTTCCGAATTCATCCAGCGTGTACACCAGATATTCGGAAGCAGGCTCACTTACCTCCCACCGGAATTCCACCGTCTGCTGATCCTGTTCCAGGGGAATCACCCACAGGTCATCGTACTGCTGCGCCTCCTGCTTCGGCTGAATGCTGACCACATCACCGATTTCGCCGGGTACCGGAATGGTCGTGGGCTCCTCGGTGGGTTCCGTAGTGGACTCCACTTCCTGCTCAATCGTGGTCGTGGGAGCGAGGCTTCTGTTCAGCAAGCTATAGCTCGATCCTCCGGAACAATACTGCTCGTAGGACGTAAAGCCCTCATAGTAGACATTTCCACCCCATACATTTTTCCATCCACTATCATCAATGGAACCAAACTGAACATAGACGTTGATATCCGTGCAGTTCCAGAGACTGTATTTGTCCCCCGGGAGAGTAAGATAATAATAGCCATACGAACCGTCAGTAGCGGCGACTCCCGGAGCGGTTTTCATGACAGCCGGGCCTATAAGATCACTCACCATTTTTGGCTCTCGGGTATACGGATCGAAATCCGGGAACGAGGTTTGGAGTATCTTGTTACCCTTCGAGTCTGTAACAGTAAAGCGGTAAGGACAAATCTTACCCATAGTATCGTCGTTTAAGACAATTATGAACTGGATTCTTCCGTCACCTACAGGGTCCCAAGTTCTGTCGGCATTATTCGTTGGTCCGGGGTTCCAAGCGACGATCTTGTACAGGAAGGGATCGCCGGACACAAAGTGTACGGTCAATTTATCCTTGTACGTCAAGGGGACTTCCACCTCGCGACCCGAATTATAGTTCTTCGGGTCGCTGGGAACGAACTTCGCGTTGGCCTTTGTCGTTGTGACCTGGGGGATGCTGTCCGCTACCCATTTCAGCGTACCCGCAACAGGCTGGTCTGTGTTGGGATTGATGGGGTTTTTTGTCATGACAGGGGTGAAATAGCTCAGCCTGGCGACCGGATCATTGTCGGAGGGCATATAGATGTCACCCTCCTTGATGTAAGGGCCGCAGTTGGTGAAATCGGGTGTTGCCCGGGCGATCTCCACCAGGAATTGCTGCTCCAGCGTTTCGAAGTTCTTCTCGTCGAGAGAAGTGGGATGGAAGGTCGCGATGACCTGATAGCCGTCGCCGTAGTCCGCGTTGTCGGTCGTGGAGCTGGCATTCAGGATCTTTCCGACATAGTTTTCGTCCGTCCACTCCCACCAGCCTGCTACCGCGGTGCCGTTGGAGGCAATGGTAACATTCGCATTTTTGATAATGTCGCTGGCGGACTTGTACCGTTTGTCAGTTTGGATATCCTTCCCCCCTACCAACTGCTGGCCGTAGCCCAGCGGGGTGACGGAATACCCGGAGCTGACACGCAGCGCTGCCTTCTCGATGGTGAAGGTCAGGTTCTTTGTCGCGCTCTCATCGCCGTCCGCCCACAGGTAGTTGGCGGCATCTCTCAGCTTCAGCGTGACCGTATAGTCTCCCGCGTCCGTACCGCCATTGTTGCTCTCCACCGTGTAGTAGGTGGTATCGGAAAGGCTGGGCTTCTGAAGCGTCCCGTTGTAGGTCACAGAGTTGATTGTGGGAATAACCACTTTCTGCTTGCTCACGTTGACCGTCACCTGGATGGTGGACGTTGTGTAGTTACTCGTCTCACTGGGGGTAAAGACTACCTTGTAGGTGAAGCTGCCGGCGGTATTGAGCCGGATGGAAGGAGTTTCCCAAGCAAAGCTGCCTGCCACAGTGCTCTGGTATGCGCTCCTGGCCGTCATCTGAATCGCGATGCTGCTCAGGTTGCTGCCAAGCGCGGCATTGTATTCCGTTGTGCCGCTGAGGACCGGGGTCGCACGGATAATGGTAACGGTATCGCCGTTATCCATGCCGGTCGTACCGACGACGGCGTACAGATTCGGGTCAAAATCGCCGGTGATCGTACAGCCGGAAACCTCCGTCAGATAGACGTTGGCGGTGCCGGGTGTAAGCCGGGACTGCTCCAGCACAGCGCCGGTGACGCTTAAGGTCACGCCGTCGATTCTCGCGCCGGTATCGGCATCGGTTACATAGAAGCCGCACTCAGTGCTGCTGTTCACATCCAGCTTGCGTCCCATGTACTCGATGGAGTCGGGCACAACGTTCAGCCTGAGCTGCAAGCCGATCTGGGTGTCCACAGCGATCAGAATATCCGCCGTGCTGTAGTTGTCGGTATCGTCGGGGGTAAACACGACCTTGTACACTTCCAGACCGTTGTTGGCGCTCCGGGCCACAAGGTTGGTTTCCTCCCATGCGAAGCTGCCGGTGACGGTTTCGCCGTTGCAGGTTGCTGTGCCGGTCAGCTCCACATCGGAAAGACTCGTGCCGTAGGGGATGTAGCTGCCGCCCACCGTGTAAACCGGCTCCGCACTGATGGTCACAGGGTTCTTCAGAACCGTCAGTTCCATCTCCTTGCTGTCGGAGGTGGTCGCGCCGCTGTCATCTGTGAAGGAGACAGTGATCTTCAGCGTGTAGAGATGGCTGTTGCCGTCCTGATCCGGATCGTAGAGCTGATCCACCGCCACGGAGAGCTGATCGATATAGTCGGCGCACTTTTCATCCGCAGCCAGCAGCTCCATGGCAAGGGTCTCGATGTCCTGGATACCGGTGAAATCACTCAGGTTCATGGTGTGGGAATCCGGGATAACATCCAGCGCCATTGCCACAATGCGGCCGACGGGGTCGTTGGTGAGCCATTTCGCCTGATAGCTGCGATCACCCACAGAGCCTGCAGGGATCACCACCGTGAGGGTCGGTTCGGTAAGATCCGTGCCCGTCCAGCCGATGAATTCGTAGCCTTCCGCCGTGGGGTTTACCAGTACGATGTCTTCGCTTTCAATGGTGTATTCCGAAGGATTGGGCTCAGCCGTTTCTCCGCGGATAAGGTCAATGCTGATGGAGTAAATGATGGGCTCCCAGTTGGCGGTCAGGGTGATTTCACCCACAGAGCCTGCGGGGATATAGAGCCCGCCGTCCCTGTCACTTTCCAGCGCATCAATGCCAGAGACATCCCATCCGAGGAAACGATAGCCCTCGCGGAAGGGAGCGAAAAGGGAAAGCCTTTCGCTCTCAATGTTGTGGGAGACAGGGTTGCCCGAAGCGTTCTCACCGCCGTTCAGCTCGTAGATGATGGAATACTCCACGGGCTTCCAGCTTGCATACAGCGTCATGGTGTCCTCGACAAGGTACGAATCGAGGGAAACGCGGTTGGATTCACCGCCGTCCTGCGTGCGGAACCAGCCAAGGAATTCGTAGTGCTGGCGTTGGGGGTCTTCGGGAATATTCTCTACCGGCAGACCAACATGTTCCAGAATCATCGCGTAAGGTTCTTCCTGCTCGCCGTAGTTCAGCTCGTAGGTCAAAACGGCGATCTTCTCCCAGCGGGCATAGAAGGTCACGCCTTCTGTGAGCACATATTCCGTGGGATCCACAGGCTCCACCGACTCGTCCGAGAAATCGGCTGTGAGATACCAGCCCATGAAATCGTAGCCGTCATAGTTGGGCAGAATGATTTCCAGCGCGGTTTCGCCCAACTTCTGGGTAGCGTAGGTGAACTGGGTGAACTCGCTCTCATCGCCGGGGAATACCAGTTTGGAATCGATGATATCCACTTTTTCTCCATCGATTTCATCATACCGGCGGTCAGCAACATAGAGCGCCTGTCCCTGCGCGCCGCCCAGGTCCACGGTAACATTCACCCGCCAGTCGGCATACAGGGTGATATCGCTGAACATCCACCGGTCAAAGTTGAAGGGTTCTCCCTCACAGGCGGCATTATCGTACCAGCCTGCGAAGGTCAGTCCCTCAACGAAGGGATCGGAGGGCTTGCGGATTCTGGTGCCCTTCTCCACATCGACACTGCGGTAGGTGCCAAGGTCACCGTAGTTATACAGGAAGTTCGCCTGATAGTAGCGCACGCCCTGCAGGGTAACCGTAACATCGTGGGACGGCATGGTGAAGGTGATATATCTGCCATTGACGGAATACTCCAGCCCTGCGGGCTCAGAAGTGAGGCGCAGCCCCTCATAGCCGGCCTTCAGCCCCACAGAGAGGGTGACCTTTTCGCCGGGAGTGATGGCGGACATCTCGGAAGGATTGTGGCTCACAATCTCCCAGGTGGCAATGCCTTCCCCGTATTCCACGGTGAGCGCGCTGGAAAGATCACTCAGGGTCAGCACGACCACGGATTCATCCTCCCGTCCGGTGACGGTCAGTCCGCTGGCAACGGCATTGCCGCCGTTCAGGCTCATCATGATCGCGCGCTCGCTGCCGTTGAAGGAGGAACGGTCCGTGGTCAGCGACCAGCGGTTTTCCTCGCCCTCCATGGGCGCAAAGGTCATGGTTTCCGCCTCGTCACTGCCGCTGACCGTAAATACGACGCCAGCAGGCATTTCGGGGGCTTCGATAATATAGGTGATCTCACCGGTGTAGCCGGGGTAACGGCTTGCGAACAGGTTGAAGGTCAAGTCGTATTCCGTGGTGGTTGCAAAAATGTCATAGCGAACGGTGTCGCTTTCGGGCGTCAGGTAGCACATATTGCTGATGCGGGGGATGCTGTACTGCACGGTGCGGTTGACCTGATTCAGTGTGGGATTGAACCAGGAGAGCGCCGCGCCGTCGATTTCGGGATACTGCTCCTTCACCGCGGCGATCACGAAATCCAGGTCAATCATGCCGGTAGCACTGGGCTCCACAGGGCAGCCAAGAACGTGGGTATTTTCGAAGTTTGTTTCAAACACCACGTCGTTGTCCCATTCTGCTTCTTCAATGCCCCATGCATGGGCGCACCAGTCATACAGGGCGATGTCCACATTGACAATGGTGGTGGCCATCTTGAACTCCCGGGACAGCGGGAACACCTGCCGGTGACGCTTGATCAGCTCAGACTTGTTCTTGTTCTCGTAGGTCAGCACCACATCGCAATCGTAGTTTGTGACCTTGTTGGCGGCAGCCGCCAATTCATCCACATAGACCACACCGAGCTTGCCGTTTTCGCCGTCACCGACGTAGAGCACGCCTGTGCGCGGGTCGTCGGACGAAACGGGTTCTCCGTTGATGACGATATTCTCCAGTGTCAGCTTGGCGGTGACATTGCCCTTCTGCAGGTTCTCAAACAAAAGCTGGTTTTCGGTGCAGGAGGCAGTGAGCATGTCATATGTCTTCATGGGGATATATGGTATCGTGAAGCTCGTCTTGATATCGGAATCGGATGCAGCCACTGCCCACATATCCTTCAGCTCGCTGGTCTGGACCACGCTCATGGTCATTCCACGGGACACGGAGTACAGCGGCCAGCGGTGGCTCCAGAGCGTCCAGTTCTTTTCATAGGCAATTAAGAAAACCTCGACCTCGAGACCCAGCTCGATTTCAATGTCTATGCCCACTTCCAGGTATAGCGCGCCTGCATAATTGCCCCCTCCTGCCGACAGGGCATAGGTATACATGAACATGCCTGCCAGCTCCACATAGGCATAGACCGAGCCTGTGATGGAAACCGTTACTTTATGAAGGATACTGACAGAGAGGGTAACGGCGATGCCCACCCGCACGCCGATCTTGCCGATCAGATAGATTTCGGTGGTCACCTCGCTGGCCAGCTTCTCCTTATAGGAGCCGCCCTTGGCCTTCAGGAAGTTGTAGTTGAAGCCGATCTTCTGACCGTATTCCGCCGTGACGGTTACGCCGAAGGTGGCGACCACACCCGCCTGACCCACAAGCTCCACGTCGATGCCAAAGAAGATGATGCCATAGAAGGGATACCTGAGCTTCAGCAGAGGCACGGCGAACAGATCCTGATACTCCAGCTCCGCTTCGATCAGCTCCTGCATGGTATTCATCAGCGTGTCGGCCGCTTCCTGGTAATCGTAGCCCTCGATTGCCGTTCCGTCAGCCCGGACGATCTCCTCCAGCGTGTTCTTCGCCTCGTCGAGGATGCCCATACCATCGCCGGT
>JAQXVF010000028.1 GCA_029224785.1 Bacillota bacterium | reverse complement strand
TGAAGCGGAATTTAATATAAAGCTGGTTGTCTTCGCTGGACTCGATTTTCTCAATCAGGCTGACCAGCAGCTCCCGGCTGGCAGAGGACAGCATCCGAAGGGAAAAGAAGATGCATGGAGTGATTCATGAGGCGGTGGTTTCACAATTTTTTTGTTGACCTTATATCACCAAGGTGATATAATATAGAAAAAGATTGGAGGATCAGCCGATGGAGAAATGGATTACTCTGTATCACGGCTCGGAGCAGCTGGTGGAGGAGCCAACCTTTGGAAAAGTCAGAGTGAATAATGATTTCGGCCTGGGGTTCTACTGCACAGAAAGTGAAGCTCTGGCAAAGGAGTGGGCAGTATCCACCCTCCGAAATGGATTCGCGAACCGTTATACACTGGACACGGAGTATCTGAACATTTTGAATCTGAACAGCCCGGACTACACCATTTTGAACTGGATCGCGGTATTGGTGGAGCATCGTCTCTTTTCCATCAAAACCCCGGTGGCCCGCAGAGCCAAACGGTATCTCATCGACCATTTCGGCGTCAATGTCAATGCCTATGACCTGATTACCGGCTACCGCGCGGATGATTCCTATTTTGACTATGCGGAATCCTTTCTGAACAACGGAGTTTCCGTGGAACAGCTGGCCAGAGCCATGCGACTGGGAAAGCTGGGAGAGCAGATTGTCATTAAGTCTCAATTCGCGTTCTCGCGGCTGCGTTATGAAGGCTTCGATGTGGCGGAGAAAGAGAAATACTATGTCCTTCGCAAAGCCAGAGATGAGGAAGCCAACAGAGCGTATCTGGAAATGCTGGAGGAAGAAAGCGACGGCCTTTATATTCAGGATATCATGAGAGGAGGCATCCAAAACGATGACCCACGCATACCAAGAAATCTACCGAAGTAACGCCCAAGCCATGCTGGGGGATGCCTTTGACTATGGGATCAATGCCTGTCATATCCCCGGCAGCAGCTTTGTAAAGCTGTTTTCCGCCAGCACCATCAGCAAACGGCTGGAAAATGGAGAGCCCAGTTATCTTTCTGGGAAAAGCGGAATTGAGGTGGCGATGGAGATCCTTACGGAAACCACAGGAAAGGTGCCGGATGCTGCGCCCCAGGAGCATTTTGGTCGCTCCCGGGAATACTGGATCGGTTGGGCGTGTGCCTACTATCAATGGTTTTCCGGCAGAAGCTACAGCGATATCTTCCAGGCGGTTCCCTTTGAAGAATTACAGAAACTGTACGATCCTCTCCATGAAGCAGACATTACGAAATTTGCCGACATTCTGGATGCCCGGATGCGGGAGTTTTTTGCCGACACCAATTTGAAGCGGATTCGCACTGCTTACGGCTGCACACAGGCAGAGCTGGCCAAGCGGTCCGGTGTCAGTCTGCGCTCCATCCAGATGTATGAACAGCGCAACAAGGATATCAACAAAGCCAGCGCGGAGACGCTTCTGCGCCTTTCAAAGGTTCTCGGCTGCACCATGGAAGACTTGATGGAAAAGTAGGACGAATGGCCGCGATCTTGCGTGAAAATGAGCAGATGCCCTGGACGGAATTGTCCGGGGCATCGTTTGTATGCGCATTCCTGGATTCCCGATTATGTAAGCAAATTGGAAAAAACGCTGATGTTTAATTTGTTTGTGTTACATAATGGGGCTGACTTTAAGATGTAGAAGATACATCTTCCTCGGAAGCAGCCTGCATCTTGAACTTGTCCATGGCTTCACGAGCCTGAGGAACATTGATCTGATTGCTGTTCTTCATAGTGTTTTCTCTCCTTTTCTCATTTGCGGTTTCTTTCCGCATCCATAGCTTTGCCGAAATCCGGGCAAATATCACAGTAGCTTTTCGGAAAACCCAACAGGATTTTCCAGTTCTGTTTTTAAAAAACGAAAGAAAAAAGGGGGCGCTCCGACACCGGAGCGTCCCTTTGCGCATCAAAACAGAGGTTTCTTCTGCGGGAGCAAAGCATTCGCTGGAATGCAGAGTGTGAAAGGCTGCGCTATGGGATAGAGAGGAGGGAAAAGGAACTTCTCCCGGCTGGACAGCAGATCGGAAATTACTGGTTCAGGTAGTGCTTTCTGGAGTACTCGTACAGCTCCTGGGTGAACACCTTGCTGGTCAGGCCGTTGCGGGCGATGACCATAGTGGGCTTTCCGGGCTGGCAGAAATGATCCACATACGCTCTTGCGGCAGCAACGGCGGCCTTCTCGTCGTTCAGATCAAATTCGGGAATGGTGACCTGCAGGGCCATCTTGTCACCGATCTGATCATAGAGCTTGTAGACATCGTTCAGGTTTGCCTGCATCTGCCAGGTGTCAATGCCGGCCTCCACAAAGACGTGGGCCCGGGCTTCCAGACTGCCGCAGGAATGCAGCCCGCAGTATCTGCCCTTATTATGGATGTGGGATACCAGCTTCTTCATGTGGGGCAGGAACAGCTCTGTGGCCACCTCGTCGGAGAAGAAGGGAGATTTCTGGCTGCCCCAGTCGTCATGGAGCATGAAGCCGTCCACAGAAGGCCAGTACTGGCAGATCTTGTCCACAATGTCGCAGGCAAGCTGGGTGGTGGCCTCAAAAAGCTCACCGATGGCATCGGTCTGCTCATCGTCCACCAGAGCCATGGCGGCGTTGATAAAGTCCATCAGGGAGATCAGACGCTCAAACCAGAAGCCGTTGACCATAGTCATCTCCACAGCGAAGCGGGTATCCACCGGATTGGCGGCGGCATCGGCAGCCCAGTCCCAATCATTGACGTCAGGCATGGAGATGGCGTCTTTCCAGTCGTTGACATCGGTGAACCGGGGACGGCCCGCAGTGGAAATGGAGCCGCCTGCGGTGGGCTCAAAGACCCACTCCACACCAAAGGCATCTACCTTGGTACCCTCGTCCCGGAGGGAACGGCCCAGGTGTTTCTGGAAGTAGCTGCAGCCCAGACCGGAAAAATCGCTGCCGGTAACGGCGAAGCAGGGCTTCTTGTCCCAAAAGAGGGACATAGCGTTCTCCCGATAGGAAATGGGCGGGTTGAGCAGGATGGTTGCAGGAAAGGCAGGACGGGGCGACGGCTTCATGCCGGTCACCAGAAGCTCCTGCGTGGAAAAAGGTTTCTTTTTTCTGTCAATGATCATAATTCATCCCCCATAGTCCGCTTGACTGAGTGTTTTTCTCCGGAGAAAACCGGAAATGTTTACAAAATAATGATATTCCAGCCGGGTGGGAATGTCAACTGTTGTTTATTATTTTCCATTCCTCCCAGAGTTTTGTTGGATTTTTTGTAAAAAATGACGAAAACCGTGGGGGAAAAACGGGGACTGGGTTGAGAGGTTTCGCCGGGAAGCCCAATTGGTAGAAATGCCCTTTTTGCAAGTTTCCGGACGGAAAAATTCATAGACTCCTACAAAAAATCATTTTTGACCGGAAAACCACCGGGTTTTGCTTGACATTTTTGAAGGACGGATGTAAAATTTCACCAAACCAAAAGAGAAGATGCTCCGGCATCGTTGGACAGAAGCTGACGCGACAAGGAAGTCGTTTATGGAACGCCATAAACGCCCTTGCCGCGCTTTTTTGCTCCCTGTCCGATGCGGGCAGCAGGGAAAAGGAGGGATGGAGATGTGTTCCATCATCGGTTATCTTGGCACCGGTCTCAGGGATGAGGAGATCCGTGCCTGCTTTGACCGAACGATCTCCCGCGGACCGGATATGACCCGGATCCTGGATCTGGACGGCGGTTTTCTGGGATTTCACCGCCTTGCCATCATGGGGCTTCAGGAAAGCGGAATGCAGCCCTTTACGCTGGGAGGCAACAGCGTGGTGTGCAACGGCGAGCTTTACGGCTTCCGCAGCCTGAAAAAGGAGCTGCAGGCAAAGGGGTATGTTTTTGCCGGAGATTCCGATTGCGAATTGCTGCTCCCGCTGTATGAGGAGTACGGAACGGAGATGTTCCGGAGGTTGGATGCGGAATTTGCGCTGATCCTGTATGACGGGACCCGGAAAGAGCTGATTGCCGCCCGGGACCCCATCGGAATCCGGCCGCTGTACTACGGCTATCTGGAGAGCGGAGAGATCCTCTTCGCCAGCGAGGCAAAAAACCTGGTGGGCCTTTGCGAAAAGATCCTGCCATTTCCCCCGGGACATTACTACTGCGGCGGCAAGTTCGTCTGCTACCGGGACATCAGCAAGCCCACGGAGATCTGCAGGGACGATGTGGAGACCGCCTGCCAAACGATCCGCCGGAAGCTGACTGCAGGCATCGAAAAACGGCTGGATGCGGATGCGCCCATTGGATTTCTTCTGTCCGGCGGCCTGGATTCTTCTCTGGTCTGCGCCGTGGCAGCAAGATTCTGCAAGAGGCCCATCAAGACCTTTTCCATCGGCATGGATCTGGATGCCATCGATCTGAAGTATGCCCGGCAGGTGGCGGAGTACATCGGTTCCGACCATACGGAGGTGATCATCACCAAAGAGGATGTGCTGGAAGCACTGCCCAAGGTGGTGGCGCTGCTGGGCACCTATGATATCACCACCATTCGTGCCTCCATCGGAATGTACCTGGTGTGCAGGTACATCCACGAGCACACCGACCTGCGGGTGATCCTGACGGGCGAGATCTCCGATGAGCTGTTCGGCTATAAGTACACGGATTTCGCCCCCAGCCCGGAGGAATTCCAGAAGGAGGCAGAGAAGCGGATCCGGGAGCTGCATATGTATGATGTGCTCCGGGCGGACCGCTGCATCAGTGTCAACTCTCTGGAGGCCCGGGTGCCCTTCGGAGATCTGGACTTTGTGGAGTATGTGATGAATCTGGACCCGGCACGGAAGATCAACACCTACGGCAAAGGAAAATACCTGCTGCGCCACGCCTTTGAGGGAGATTACCTGCCCCGGGAGATTCTGATGCGGGAGAAGGCGGCCTTCAGCGACGCGGTAGGCCACTCCATGGTGGATGATCTGAAAGCCTATGCGGAGGCTCAGTACACAGACAGCCAGTTCGAGACCCGCAGGAAAAAGTATTCCTTCGCGCAGCCGTTTACCAAGGAGAGTCTAATGTACCGGGAGCTGTTTGAGCGGTATTATCCCGGCCAGGCGGAAATGGTGGCCGACTTCTGGATGCCCAACAGGACCTGGAAGGGCTGCGATGTGAACGATCCCTCTGCCAGAGTGCTGGCAAACTACGGCGACAGCGGCAAATGACCGGCTGGCCGGAATCGAAAACTGCGGGAGTTCCCGCATTTCATCGGACAATGGCGTCCGGAAGGAGAGAGAATCCTTCCGGACGTTTTTGTAGGTAGGGAGGACAATGAAGTCCTGCGGCTTGCTGCGGACGAAGTGTCCTCGTTTCATTTGGAAAGGAGAAAAACGTTATGACAGTGGAATTTTGGTTTTTGATCGGCGCAGCCCTGGTGTTCTGGATGCAGGCGGGCTTTGCCATGGTGGAAACGGGCTTTACCCGTGCCAAAAATGCCGGCAACATCATTATGAAAAACCTGATGGACTTCTGTATCGGCACTGTGGTGTTCTCCCTGCTGGGCTACACCCTGATGATGGGAGAGGACGCCCTGTTCGGACTCATCGGTATCCCCAACATGGATCTGTGGACCCACTTCCGGGAATTCATCGCCAGCCCGGCAGACGGCGGCTTTACCGGCGCTTCCACCTTCGTGTTCAACCTGGTGTTCTGCGCTACCACCGCGACCATCGTATCCGGCGCCATGGCAGAGCGGACCAAGTTCTCCGCTTACTGCATTTATTCCGCTGTGATCTCCCTGTTCATCTACCCCATCGAGGCCCACTGGATCTGGGGCGGCGGCTGGCTGTCTCAGATCGGCTTCCATGACTATGCCGGCTCCTGCGCCATCCACATGGTGGGCGGCATTGCGGCTCTGGTGGGCGCCATCTTCCTGGGACCCCGGATCGGCAAGTATGTGAAGGGTGCCGGCGGTAAGGTGGTCAAGGTCAACGCCATCCCCGGCCACTCCATTACCCTGGGTGCTCTGGGCGTGTTCATCCTGTGGCTGGGCTGGTACGGCTTCAACGGCGCCGCTGCCACCTCTGCTTCCGAGCTGGCTGCCATTTTCCTGACCACTACCATTGCTCCCTCGGTGGCGACGGTGGTGACCATGCTCTACACCTGGGTGAAAAACGGCAAGCCCGATGTTTCCATGTGCCTGAACGCCTCTCTGGCCGGTCTGGTTGGCATCACCGCAGGCTGCGATGCCATGGACGCCCTGGGCGCCAGCATCGTGGGCATTGTTTCCGGCATTCTGGTAGTCGTTGTGGTGGAAATGCTGGATCTGAAGCTGCATATTGACGATCCTGTGGGCGCCGTCGGCGTACACATGGCAAACGGCATGTGGGGCACCGTCGCCGTTGGCCTGCTGGCCACCCCCAGTGCACCCGCCGGTCTGGCCGGCCTGCTGTACACCGGCTCCTTCCGGCTGCTGGGGATCCAGCTCCTGGGCGTTGGCTCCGTTGCCCTGTATGCGGCGGTACTGATGATCATTACATTTGCAGTTATCCGTAAGTTCCACGGCCTGCGCACCACGGAAGAAGAGGAAATCACCGGCCTGGACATCTGCGAGCACGGCCTGCCCAGTGCATATCCCGATTTTGCCCCTGCTGTCAACAAGTATGCTTCCTTCGCTCCGGAGGAAGGAATCGTGGCCACTCCGGCGGAGGTCCCCGTGGCCGAGGCCATTCCCGTGAAGAAGGTTCCTTCCTTTACCGAGGGCCAGCCCAAGTTTACCAAGGTGGAAATCATCTGCAAGGAGTCCCGGTTTGATGCGCTGAAGGATGCCCTGAGCAAGTTGGGCATCACCGGCATGACCGTGTCCCACGTGCTGGGCTGCGGCGTCCAGGGCGGACGTCCGGAGTACTACCGTGGTGTCGCCGTGGAGACCAACCTGCTGCCCAAGGTCCAGGTGGATGTGGTGGTCAGCAAGGTCCCGGTGAGAAGCGTCATCGAAACCGCCAAGCGGGTACTGTACACCGGCCACATCGGCGACGGCAAGATCTTCGTCTACGATGTGGAGAACGTGGTGAAGATCCGCACCGGAGAAGAGGGCTACGATGCCCTGCAGGATGTGGAATAAGCATCCTTCGTTCTGCCCGATATTCGTCTGGATCCGTCTGTGATCGCTTGTACTCATCTCAGGAAATGCGTCCCGGTTTCGGGGCGCATTTCCTGCCGTCTGCGGCAAAAAGCAAAAAAACGAATTTACAGCCCGAAAGAAAGCCTATTTTTATGCACTTTTTCAACAAAAAATATATTTCTATTTTGTGAATTTGTGCTAAAATAGGGGATGGTTCATTTGAGTTACTGTGGAGGAATCTGTGTGTACATCCTGTTATTTGGTTTCTGGCTGCTGCTGAACGGGAAGATCACTTTGGAGATCTGTCTGCTGGGCGCCGGAATTGTATTCTGTATGGCTTTGCTGGAATCCCGGCTGTTCGGCTATCGTCCGGCCGATGAGATCAGACTGCTGAAAAAGGTGCCGCTGATGATTGCCTATGTGTTTGTCCTGCTGTGGGAGATTCTCAAGGCCAACGCGGTGGTTTCCCGGTGCATTCTGTTCAAACACTACAAGGTCACGCCCACGCTGGTCACGTTCCGCACCGATATCCACACGGAGTTTGGCCGGTTCCTGCTGGCCAATTCCATTACATTGACCCCGGGCACCATTACCATCCGGGTGGAGGGCAACGAACTGACGGTGCATTGCCTGGATGGTGCTATGCTGGATTTGTCGGAGAATGGCGTTTTTCAGCGGTGGATCCGTAGATTGGAGGCGTAATATGCAGCAGTATTATCCATATCTTTTGACTGCCGTGCTGCTGTGTCTGGCAGCCGGGCTGCTTTTTGCGCTGATCCGGGCCATTCGCGGACCCCGGCTGGCGGACCGGATCATGGGCATCAATATGCTGGGCAGCCTGACCACGGCAGCCATCGCCGTTTTGTCGGTGCTGCTGAAGCAGAGCTGGCTTCTGGATGTCTGCCTGATCTACTGCCTCATCAGCTTCCTGGCGGTGGTCATCCTTGCGAAAATCAACATTGCATCCCATGAGGAAGGGGAGGATTCGGACGATGTCTGAGAATCTGCGTTTTGTCATTGCCGCCGTGCTGATGGCCGGCGGAGTCCTGTCCGGGGCCATCGCCATTCTGGGGGTGTTCCGGTTCCGGTTCGTGATGAACCGGATGCACTGTGCCGCCATTCTGGATACCCTGGGCATGGCGGGCATTCTTGGGGGGCTGATGGTGGCCTCCTGGTCCGCAAGCTACATTCCCAAGCTGCTGTGCGTACTGCTGCTTCTGTGGGTGGGCAGTCCCGCGGCATCCCATCTGGTGGGAAGAATGGAAATCGCTACCGACGAAACGGCATCGGAGCACATCTCCACAGGGGAGGAAAAAGAGAATGGATCTGTTTGAACTTTGTTTGCTGGGACTTTTGGTGGTCTGCGGCATCTCCACCTGCCTGTCCAGAAATCTGCTGGCGGCGCTGGTGATCTTTATGGCGTACAGCGTCATTATGTCCATTGTCTGGGTGCTTCTGCAGGCACCGGACCTGGCCATCACCGAGGCGGCAGTGGGCGCCGGTGTTTCCAGCGTACTGCTGTTTTTGACGCTGAAAAAGATTCGTGACATTCGGAAGAAGGACCAAGATGAAAAGAAGTGATCTGAAATCCTGGCTGAAAACCTGGGACGCGGGAGAATTTGACTTCACCGCGGAAATGGGAAAGACGGAACCGGAGAAGGAGCACCCGGGGTCTGCTTCGGAGCATCCCTGGAAACGCAGACCGGTGAACCGGCTGGAAGAAGGGGAGATCTGGGCATTTCGCAGGATCTATCCCGTGGCGGCAGCCCTTCTGTGCGCCGTGATGATCGGGTTTCTGCTGCTGACGGTGGAAAAGCTGCCGCCCTTCGGCCGAGCGGACAATCCTGCCCACAACCAGGTGATGGAGCGGTATGTGGAAAAGGGAATGGAAGAGACCGGTGCGGTGAATGCGGTGGCTGGTGTGATCCTGGACTACCGTGCCTTTGACACCCTGGGAGAATCCCATGTGCTCTACACGGCGGCGACGGCCGTGTTTATCCTGCTGCTGTCCCTGCGGGGGCAGAAAGAGCCGGAAGCGGAAAAGAGAATCATGCAGATGGATCCCCTGCTGCGCAGTACAGCCAGGATTGTGGTGCCGCTGGTCATCGTGTACGGCATCTATGGGATTCTCAACGGTCATCTGGGACCCGGCGGCGGCTTCTCCGGAGGGGCGGTCATCGGCGGCGGCCTGATCCTGTATGCCACGGCCTTCGGCTTTGAAAAGCTGGAGAAACTCCTGAATCTTCGGACCTTCCGGATCATCGTTCTGTGCGCCCTCTGCTTCTACAGCGGCGCAAAATGCTATTCCTTTTTCTGCGGCGCCAACCATCTGCAGACCATTTTCACCACGGGCGTTCCCGGAAGGATCTTTTCCGCCGGCCTGATCCTGCCGCTGAATGTGGCGGTGGGCATTGTGGTGGCCTGCACCATGTATGGCTTTTACTCTGTGTTTCAAAGGGGGCGGATCTGATGCTTCAGGGATTATGGAACAGCCGGATCCCGTGTGTCTCGGTGATCCTGTTTGCCGTGGGGTTTTCCACGCTGCTGCTGCATCGCAATCTGCTGAAAAAGATCATCGGCCTGAACATTATGGATACGGCTACCTATCTGTTTTTGACGTCCATCGGCTATATCCAGGGCAGAACGGCCCCGATTCTGGCGGATGGGATAACGGATGCGAAATGTTATGTTAACCCACTGCCGGCGGGACTGGTGCTGACCGGCATCGTGGTCTCCGTCTCCGTGACGGCGCTGATGCTGGCCCTGACGGTGCGGCTGTATCAGCGGTATCATACTCTGGATTTAGATGAGATCTACATGGCTGCCAGAAGGGAAGAGAACCGGGAGGACAGAACATGAGTTTTTGCGCCAATTTTCCCTTGTTTTGTATCGTAGGCAGCCTGGTATGCTCGGTGGTGTCATCCATGCTCACCGGAAAGACTGCCCGGCGGCTTTCCATGGTACTGACCATGACGGTGGCGGTGCTGGGTGTGTTCGTGCTGCAGATGGTTCGTCTGCAGGGGGAACCGGTGACCTACCTTATGGGCCATTTTCCACATCCCTGGGGCAACGAGATCCGCATGGGTCTGCTGGAGCCGCTGTTTTCCTGCTATTTCTCCATGGTGCTGTTTTTGTGCCTGCTGGGGGGAAGAAAGCACCTGATCGCGGACCTGGAGCCGGAGAAAAGCCAGCTCTATTTTGTCATGGCGGATCTGATCCAGGCGGCTCTGCTGGTGCTGGTGTACACCAACGACCTGTTTACCGGCTATGTGTTCATTGAGATCTGCACCATTGCCTCCTGCGGCATTCTGATGATCCGGCAGATCGGCCGGACCACCCTGGCCTCGGTGCGGTACATGATTTTCAGCCTCATCGGCTCCGGCTTGTTTCTGATGGGCTCGGCGGTGCTGTACGACATCACCGGACATCTGCTGATCCCCAGCCTCCGCCAGGCGGTGGAGGAGCTGGCGGCGTCCGGTCAGTACCGGATCCCGTTGGTGTCCGCCATCTGCCTGATCACCGTGGGCCTGGCCATCAAAAGCGGGCTGTTTCCCTTCCACTACTGGATGCCGGATACTTACGGCTATGCCACGCCCTGCTCCTCCGGCATTCTGTCGGGCCTGGTTTCCAAGGGCTACCTGTTCTTTTTGCTGAAGCTGATCTTCAGCGTGTTCGGCACGAAGGTGTTCTATGGCAGCGGCGTGCAGAACGTGCTGTTCGTGTTCGGCATATGCGGCATTATCTTCGGTTCCGTGGGTGCCATCCAGGAAAATGACATTTTCCGGATGCTGGCCAACTCCTCCGCCGCCCAGATCGGCTATATTTTCCTGGGCATCGGCATTTCCCCTGCCCATGGCGTGCTGGCGGCATTATTCCATATTCTGAACCATGCGGTGACCAAGCCGGCTCTGTTCCTGGCGGCTTCCGCCCTCAGCGATGCGGCGGGGGGCAGCAAGCGGTTCAAAGAGCTTCAGGGAAGCGGCTATGCCAATCCCCTGGCAGGCGCCATGTTCACCCTGGGGGCCTTCAGCATGATCGGCGTGCCGCTGACCATGGGCTTCATGTCCAAGTACCTGCTGGCCATGGCTGCTCTGGAGACACAGAAGAAGCTGATGCTGACGCTGGTTGTGTTGGCGGTGAGTACCATCCTCAATACCTTCTATTTTGCACGGACGGTGATCCGGCTGTACAATACGCCCCAACGCGTATTTTCACAGAAGGTCCGGATCCGCAGCCAGTGGTCTTACGCCCTTGCAGCAATTCCCTTTGCCCTGCTGAATCTGACGGCAGGCATCTTTACCGCTCCCCTGATCTCCTTTTTGGAGCATGGGATGGAGCTATTCGGAAAGGCAGGTTAACATAATGATGCTCTTAATGATTTTGCTTCCCGCGGCGGCAGGCATTGCCGTTCCGCTGGTGAAATGGCCCGGAAGAAAGGCCAAGCTGTGCTTTGTGGCGGCAGCGCTGGTGCTGGAGGCCCTGCTGACCGGCTGGATGCTGACGGTGCCGTCTGCGGAAATGACCCTCTTTTCCGTGACGGACAGCCTGACGGCGGCACTTCGGATGGATGGGATCTCCAAGCTGTTCATGACCCTTGCCGGCTTCGGCTTCCTGCTGACCGGGTTTTATGCCTTCCGGTACATGGAGCATTCCCGGCGGGAGGATGACTTCTTCTGCTTCTTCCTGCTGTCTCAGGCGGCGCTGATGGGCATGGATTTTTCCGCCAATCTGGTGACCATGTACGCCTTCTTTGAAATGATCACCCTGCTTTCCATGCCTCTGGTGCTCCACGACCGGACGGAGGAATCCATTCGTGCCGCGCTGAAGTATCTGTTTTATTCCGTTGCCGGCGCATTTTTGGCGCTGTGCTGCATTTTCTTCCTGTCCCGGTACTGCACCGGCGGGGACTTCGTTCCCGGCGGCAGCCTGGATCCTTCCCGGGTGCGGGGCCATGAGACCCTGCTGCAGGTGGTGATCTTTCTGGGCGTGGTGGGCTTCGGCGCCAAGGCAGGTATGTATCCCCTCCACGGCTGGCTGCCCACGGCGCACCCTGTGGCACCGGCTCCGGCTTCCGCCGTACTGTCCGGCATCATTGCCAAGGCCGGTGTCCTGGCCATCATCCGGGTAATCTTCTACTCCGCAGGCACGGATTTTCTGGTGGGAACCTGGGTGCAGAAAGCCTGGATCGCCCTGGCGCTGCTGACGGTGTTCATGGGCTCCATGATGGCCTATCGGGAAAAGGTTCTGAAAAAGCGGCTGGCCTATTCCTCCGTCAGCCAGATTTCCTATGCTCTGCTGGGTCTGGTGTTCATGACGGGCGATAGCGTTCTGGGCGGACTGCTGCATATTCTGTTCCATGCCACCATCAAGGTGTGCCTGTTCCTGGTGGCAGGCTCCTTCATCTTCCAGACGGATGCCCATCGGGTGGAGGAGCTGACCGGCTGCGGAAAATCCATGCCCAAGACCCTGTGGGCCTTCACGCTTGCCTCTCTGGCGCTGATCGGCATTCCTCCCGCATCCGGCTTTGTCAGCAAATGGTACCTGGCCCTGGGTGCGCTGGACTCCGGAATGGCGGTGTATTCCTGGCTGGCGCCGGTGGTGCTGCTGATCTCTGCACTGCTGACGGCAGGGTATCTGCTGCCCATTACCATCCGGGGCTTCTTCCCCGGGGAGGGAGCCCCGGTGCCCCGGCGGAATGCAGAGGGAGGCCCTCTGATGTGGCTGCCTCTGCTGATCCTTGCCGGGCTGACGCTGGCCATGGGATTGTTTTCCGGCGTGCTGGTAGAGCCGCTCCGGGAGCTGGCAGAATCCATGCTTTGAGGCGCGCCTATGAATTCCTGTTTTCTGTTGATCGCGGTACTGTTTCCGATTGTTTGCGGGGCGGTGATCCTGCCCGGCCCCATGGAGGATCGGAAAAAGCTGTACCGCTATGTGGGCGCCGTCACGCTGATCACGTCGGCGTTGACCTGGATGCTGATTCTATTCTGCAAAACGGATGCCTTCACGGTGCTGAAACTGACGGAGGATCTGTCCTTTGCCCTGCGGTTTGACGGCCTGGGCCGGTTTTTCACCGGGATCATTGCCACGCTATGGCCTCTGACGGTGCTGTATGCCACGGAATACATGGAGGAGGAAGAACGCCTTCCGGCCTTTTTCGCCTTCTTCACCATCGCCTACGGTGTGACGCTGGGCGTGGCCATGGCGGGCAACCTGTTTACCATGTATGTTTTCTATGAGATGCTGACCCTTTCTACCCTGCCGCTGGTGATGCACACCCTGACACGGAAGGCGATCCGGGCGGCAAAGACCTACCTGGTCTATTCTCTGGGCGGCGCAGCCTTTGCCTTTGCTTCCATCATGTATCTGATCGGCAGCGGCTGCAGCGGCATTTTCCGCTTCGGGGGGATGCTGGAGGCCGTCCCGGCCGGAAACGAAAACCGGATGAGGATTTTCTACCTCTTCGGATTCTTCGGCTTCGGCGTGAAGGCGGCAGTTTTCCCCCTGGAGCGGTGGCTGCCCAAGGCATCCGTAGCTCCCACACCGGTGACGGCGCTGCTCCACGCGGTGGCGGTGGTGAAATCCGGCGTGTTTGCGGTGATCCGGCTGACCTATTTTGCCTTCGGCACGGGAATGCTGCAGGGAAGCTGGGCCCAGAATACCGCCATGTGCATTGCGGTGTTCACCATTTTCTACGGTGCGACCCGGGCGGTGAAGGAGACCCACTGGAAGCGTCGCCTGGCCTATTCCACGGTGGCCAACCTTTCCTATATCCTGTTTGGGGTGACCATGATGACGGAGGCCGGACTGACCGCAGGGCTGCTGCATATGGCCTTCCATGCGGAGATTAAGATTTTGGCCTTTTTCTGCGCCGGTGCGGTGCTGCACAGAACCGGACGGGAGTATCTGCAGGAGCTGGAGGGCCTGGGCAGAAAAATGCCGGTGACCTTCGGCTGCTTTACGGTGGCGGCACTGGCGCTGACGGGAATTCCGCCCTTTTCCGGCTTTGTCAGCAAATGGTATCTGCTGACGGCTGCGGCGGCTTCAGGGAATCCCCTTGCCTATGCCGGAGCGGGAGTGCTGCTGTTCGGCGCTCTGCTGACGGCCATGTATATGCTGACGGTGGTCTGCCGGGCGTGGTTTCCGGGAAAGGATCGGAACGTGCCGGAGGATGTGGGAGAAGTCAGCCTCCGGATGACGATTCCCATGGTGCTGCTGGCGGTGGGGATCCTGCTGACGGGACTGTTTGCAGGACCGATCATTGCAGCGGCCCAAACCGTCGCGGCAGGTCTGTTTTGAGGAGGAATGAAAATGACGCTTATGATGCTGGTTTTCTTTCCCATGGCCGCGGCGCTGCTGTGCCTGTGGGCAGGTGCCCGGCGGGAGACCCTGCGGGACGGCCTTGCCATCGGTGCAGCGGCGGCAGAGCTTCTGCTGGCATGCCGGATTGCTGCAGCCGGGAACGGCACGGCGGTCTTTCCGGACCTGTGCAGCCTGGGGCTGAGACTGGAGCTGGATGGGTTCCGCAAGGTGTACGCGGTGGTGATCGGGCTGATGTGGCTGATGACCATGATGCTCTCCCCCCAGTATTTTCGCCATCATGGCAACCGGAACCGGTATTATTTCTTCAATCTGATGACGTTGGGCGCTACCATGGGTGTGTTCCTGGCGGCAGACCTTTACACCGCCTTCGTGTTTTTTGAGATCATGTCCTTCACATCCTTCACCTGGGTCATCCAGGAGGAGACGCCGGGAGCCATCCGGGCTGGGGAGACCTACCTGGCGGTGGCGGTGATCGGAGGTCTGGCGGCGCTGATGGGATTGTTTCTGGTGCAGCATGAGCTGGGGACCACCGAGGTCTCCAAACTGTATGCCCTGGCCCGGAACTGCCCCCATAAGGGCACGCTGTATGCCGCAGGCGGGTGCATCCTGCTGGGCTTCGGTGCCAAGGCCGGTATGTTCCCTCTGCACATCTGGCTGCCCAAGGCCCATCCCGTGGCGCCTGCCCCGGCCTCGGCACTGCTGTCCGGTGTGCTGACCAAGTCCGGCGTTTGGGGGATTTTGGCCATTTCCTGCAATCTGTTCCGGGAGGATCCGGCCTGGGGTACGCTGATTCTGACCCTGGGAACGGTGACCATGGTGCTGGGTGCGGTGCTGGCCACGTTCAGCATCGATCTGAAGCGGACCCTGGCCTGCTCTTCCATGTCCCAGATCGGCTTTGTGCTGGTGGGTGTGGGTATGATGGGCCTGTTGGGGGAGGAGAATGCCCTGGCGGCCCGGGGAACGCTGCTGCATATGGTGAACCATTCCCTGTTCAAGCTGGTGCTCTTTGAGTGTGCCGGTGTGGTGTATATGAATCTCCACGCACTGGATCTGAATGAGATCCGTGGCTTCGGCAGAAAAAAGCCCCTGCTGATGGGCACGTTTCTCCTGGGGGCCATGGGCATCGGCGGCATTCCGCTGCTCAACGGCTATGTCAGCAAGACCCTGCTGCACGAAAGCATCGTGGAAGGCGCGGCCCTGTACGGCGGCATTCTGAAGGTTGTGGAGTGGCTGTTTCTCATCTCCGGCGGCATGACCCTGGCCTATATGACAAAGCTGTTTGTCTGCCTGTTTGTGGAGAAGAACCCCACCCGTCAGGCGGAATATGACGGCAAAAAGGGCTATATGAACCTGCTGAGCGGGGCTGCGGTGCTGATCCCCGCTGTGATTCTGCCGGTTCTTGGCCTGACCGCCAATGTGACCATGAACGGCATTGCCGACGTGGGAACGGATTTCTTCCACTGCGGAGAGCCGGAGCACGCCGTCCACTACCTGTCCCCGGAAAACCTGAAAGGCGCGGTGATCTCCATCCTCATCGGCGCGGGGATTTACCTGCTGGTGGTCCGGAAGTGGATGCGGAAGGATGGGAATTATGTAAACCGATGGCCGGAGAAGCTGGACCTGGAGGATCGTGTATACCGTCCGCTGGTGACCCGATGGCTGCCGGGGGTTTTCGGATGGGTCAGTGCGATCTTCGGAGAGAACAGGGTTCTGACACCGGCAGCGAAAGCCGTGATGGACGCAGCCGGCAGCATCGGCCGTCTCTTCGGAGAAAACAGGGTCCTTGCACCGGTTTGCGGCGCTGTCCTTCGGGTCAGCGGCATCGCAGGCAGAGTGTTCTGCGATCTGCCGGACGCCCTGGTCTATGTTCTGGGGAGAACGGTGTACCGAAAAAGCAGGCTGCCGGATGATGACAAGGTGACCAGCTCGCTGTCTTACAGGATCGGAAAAGAAGCGGACAAGGCGGCCATTCGGCTGGGCAGGGAAAAGAAGGGCGGAAGGCACTATGCCCACCTGCTGTACCGGTCCGTGGACACGCTGCAAAAGACCACCAACCGGATCATGGGCAACGTCTCCTTTGCCCTGCTGATGCTCTGCGGTGCGGTCTGCCTGGTGTTTGTGTATATTCTGATGCTTCACGGCTGAGAAGAAACGTGGCAGAAGGAGAAATGGTTAACATAAAATTACAAGCCGGTGCGTTCCCAAACGCACCGGCTTTCCGGTATTTTGGAGCTTTTCCGCAGGCGGTTACGCCTGTTTGCAGGAGGCTCTGGCGGTGGCCAGACGGGAAAGAATGGCCTTTCGAACGGCGGGAATCTCACCCAGACCCTGCAGGGAGCAGCTGACGGTAAAACCGGCTTCCTCCAGCCGGCTTCTCAGGCTGTCGGGTTCCGTACCGGCGATGTCATTTTTGGTGTGATCCCCGGCAACGATCAGCAGGGGCACCAGATGGATCTTTCGCCGCGTTCCTTCCAGCAGAGTATTGACAGCAGAATCGAAATCCGCAGATCCTTCCACCGTGCACAGATCCATCCCCCGGCGGCGCATGTGCTTCTGCAGCCGAAGGTACAGCCCGTCGGCGGCGTGGGAGGTGCCGTGTCCCACCGCCAGCAGCACGGTATCCTCCGGCAGGGGGTAGGCTTCCTGCAAAGCATCGACCATGGCCTCCAGGTCGGAATCGTCCCAAAGCAGGGGAAGACCCACCGTGACGGACATTTCTCCGGAGGCGCGGAGAACATCCTCCCGGATCCGGTCGAACTCCTCCCCGGGGATCAGCAGGGTGGGCTGCAGGGTGACCCGGGTGAAGCCCTCCTCTTCCAAACGGTGCAGGGCATCTGCGACGCTTAGCACCTCCATGCCGTACTGAGAAAGGAGACGGCGGCGGATGATCCTGCTGGTAAAGGCTCTGCGGCAGGGAATTCCGGGATAGGCGGCGGCAACATCTGCCTCAATGGCGCAGATGGTTTTTTCCAGGGTGTCCAGGTGGGTGGTACCAAAACTGACCACCAGGATGGCTTCTTTCATAGCATACCTTCTTTTGGCTTTTTCCCTTCTTCCTTGCCGCCATTGTAGCGGAAAACAGGCTGAAAAACAAGGGGGGCAGGCGATTCCCTCCCCCCGCCGGCAGGGAATGGAAAAAAATGAGAAAAAAACGTCCGGCACACAGCCATTTTTGGTTGATTTTTATAAAAGAGTAGGATAGAATAGACTTATTCCAAAACAGGAGGTTAAGAGATGAAAGAAAACACCTGGAAAAAGATTACCGTTTGGGCACTCATCCTGGTGATGTGCCTTTCTGTGCTGCCAGTCGGCGTATTTGCGGAGGAAACCGACCGGGCGCCGGATGATATGGGCGTGCTGAAGCGGAAGGAGGTTGCTGCGGCAGAGCCTGCGGAGCTGCCGGCGATTTTCTTCGGAGAAACGGTCCAGGCGGCTGCATATTCCTGGCGGAACGTACTGAAAAACCGGATGGAAGCTGCCTTCAAGAACATGGAGACCACGATGGATGTATCGGATCTGGGGATCACCACCGCCCGTGCCGATATCAACGAGATTCTGTATGTGATCAGCGCACTGGTGCGCACCCGCTACAGCTATATGGAAGGCGGCTTCTATTACGTGTACAACGGAAGCAGCGTCACCGATCTGGAGTTTGAGTTTGCAGCCGGCTATGGAGATTCCAACGGAAATCCGAACCGGAGCAAGATCCAGGCGAACCTGAAGAGCTTTGACGCAGCGGTCAGCGCTGCCTGCAGCTATGCCGCCAAGGGCAGCAGCGATGTGGAAAAAGCCATGCTGCTCCACGACTACCTGGCCCGGCAGAACAATTATCCGGACCTGAACAACCTTCCCCAGCATACTTATGATGCCTATGGCTGCCTGGTAGAGGGCAGTGCGGTGTGCAACGGCTATGCCTATGCCTACTCCTATCTTCTGGAGAAGTGCGGCATCACTTCCTGCGTTACCAGCAGTGAGGGCATGAATCACGCCTGGAACCTGGTGTACATGAACGGCGGATGGTACCATGTGGATATTACCTGGGACGATCCCCTGTTTGGCGAGCACAGCTCCTCCAGTTACACCCGCTATAACTATTACTCCCAGGACGAGTGGGATATGGGCTATATCAATCATGAATATTTCGGAAGAAGCGACAACGAATTCTACAGTCTGGACCACTACGGCTGGGCGGAGCAGCAGACCGGCAATCCCCAGCCCAGCACCCCGTCCAGCGGCCTGAGCATTGTGACCAACATCAATGGCTGGTATGCCGACGGAAGCTACTGCAAGGTGGGAGGGAAATGGTACTTCAGTTCGGGCGGTACCCTGTACCGCACCAACAGTCTGTTCTCCCAGCCCTCCAATCTGGGCATTACGGGCTATTACCTGCAGGAGGAGAACGGACTGCTGTACTACACGGATCTGACCCGTATCTTCCAGTGGGATCCCCAGACCGGTGATAAAACCGTTCTGGTGGAAAAGGACCGGATCTCGGAAATGACCATCTGGCACGGCAAGATCCGCTATGCCTACGGCACAAGCGGCTATATTGCGGAGATTTCCATTGCGGCCGACGGATGGACGAAATCCGGAGACCGGTGGTACTACTATGAAAACGGCCAGAAGGTGACCGGCTGGAAGAAAATCAGCAATAAGTGGTATTATTTTGAAGACACCGGTGCCATGCATACCGGCTGGCTCCAGAGCGGCAGCAACTGGTATTACATGAAGTCCAGCGGCGAAATGGCCACCGGAATGGTCAATATCGGCGGCAAGCTGTATTACTTCAATTCCAACGGCGTCTGGCAGAAGTACACCGGCTGGAAGCAGCTCAGCAGCAAGTGGTACTATTTTGACGGCAACAGCGTGGCCCAGACCGGCTGGAAGCAGCTTAGCGGCAAGTGGTATTATTTCAACACTTCCGGCGTGATGCAGACCGGAATGGTCAACGCAGGCGGTAAGCTGTATTACTTCAACGCCGACGGCGTCTGGCAGAAATACACCGGCTGGAAGCAGCTTGACGGAAAGTGGTACTATTTTGACGGCAGCAGCGTAGCCCAGACCGGCTGGAAGCAGCTCAGCGGCAAGTGGTATTACTTTAATTCCTCCGGCGTCATGCAGACCGGCTGGAGGCAGATCGGTGGTAAATGGTATTATTTTAATGCCGGCGGTGATATAGCGCTGGGCTGGAAGCAGATCGGCGGGACCTGGTATTATTTTAAGTCCAGTGGTGCAATGGCCTGCAACGAGACGTTGACCATCGGCGGGAAAAACTACCGGTTTGACTCGTCCGGAGCATGGATTCAATAACCTTCTCACCGGGCAGAAGTACACTTCTGCCCGGTTCTTGTCAAAAGCGGCCTATGTTCCGGATATGAAAAGGGATAGATAGGAAAGAAGAGAGAAAAAGAGGGGATCGAAATGAACAATTCCACTTCCCGGAGGCTGACAGCACTGCTGTTGGCTCTGGTGGTCTGCCTGAGTGCGGTTCCGGCAGACGTTTATGCGGATACGGCCCGGACAGGGTGGGTGAAGCAGGACGGAAGCTGGTACTATCTCAACGAAGACGGCAGCTACGCCACAGGCTGGCTCCGGCTGGAGGAGGCGACCTACTACCTGGGGGAAGACGGTGTCATGACCACCGGATTTACCGTCTGTGACGGGAAGCTTTACTACTTTGCCTCCTCCGGCGCATTGCAGACCATCACCGGCTGGAAGCGGATCGACGGGACCTGGTATTACTTCAATCAGGACCACTCCCTGAAAACGGGCTGGCTGCTGGACGGCGGATACCAGTACTATCTGCGGGAAGACGGCAGCATGGTCACCGGCGTGGAAAACTGCGGCGGAAGCATCTGCGCTTTCGCCAGCTCCGGCCGGCGGCTGGAGTACACCGGATGGCAGCAGATTGACGGAAACAGGTACTATTTCTCTTCCTCCCATACGGCGGTCACCGGCTGGCGGCGGGAGAACAGCACCTGGTACTACCTGCGGGCCGACGGCGTCATGGCCACCGGCTGGGAGAAGATCGACGGATGCTGGTATTATTTCCTGCCCTCCGGCGCTATGACCCGGGGAATGACCGATTGTGACGGAAAGCTGTATTATTTTACCACCGCCGGCGTGTGGAGAAACTATACCGGCTGGCGGCAGCTTGACGGGAAATGGTACTATTTTAACGAAGACAGCAGCATCCACACCGGCTGGAAGCAGCTCGGCAGCGACTGGTATTATCTGGGCGACGACGGCGTCATGGCCACGGGCATGACCGAATGCGGCGGAAGACTGTATTATTTCGCCTCCTCCGGCGTCTGGCAGAAATACACCGGCTGGAAACGGATGGATGGCAAGTGGTTCTACTTTGAAAGCAATGGCAGCGCCCGGACCGGATGGTTCCGCCAGGATGGGAAATGGTATTATTTCCGGGAAAACGGCGAAATGGCCACCGGCTGGTTGGAGCAGGACGGCGAACGGTACTACCTGAAAAGGGACGGCGTTATGGCCTCCGGGGAGGTCCTGACCATCGACGGATTCCTTTATAAATTCCATACCAGTGGCAAACTGATCCCCTTCTCCGCTTCTGACCTGCCCAGGAAGCCCTACGGCCATCACACCTTTGTGTACAATATGACGGATGACATCCTGATCTATTCCTCCGGGGGAATGCACGACACCCTGTATCCTGCCAGCACCACCAAGGTGCTGACCTGTGTGGTAGCCATGATGTATCTGAATCCTGACGACATCGTCACCCTGGGTGCGGAGCTGACCTTTGTGGAGCCGGATGCCTCCCGTGCGTACCTGGGCTACGGGGAAAAGATCTCCGTCCGGGACCTGGTGGCGGCGGTGATGGTGCCCAGCGGATCGGACGCGGCCTTCGGACTGGCCGCGGCGGCAGGCCGGGTCATCGGCGGTGACCCCAATATGGGTGCCCGGAAGGCGGTGGATACCTTTATGAACGAGGTGAACCGCCAGGCGGCGCTTCTGGGCCTCAACGATACCCATTACACCTCTCCCGACGGTTTTCCGGATTTCGACAATGATGATCTTCCGGATTATGACCACCATACCAGCATGGCGGACACCATCCAGATCGCCAAGCTGGCGGTGAACAGCCCCACCGTGTATGAGGTGGCAGGGAAGCCCTCTTATGTGCCTTCCTCTACCTCCTACTCGTACAAATGGTACACCTGCGTGCCGTTCCTGGCTCCGTGGAACGACACTTATTACGATCCCTATGTCACCGGCCTGAAAACCGGCACCTCCACCCCGGCAGGCTGCTGCCTGATCGCCACGGTGGAATACGGCGGAAAGGTTTTCATCTTGGGATCCTTCGGCTGCTCGGCTACCGATCAGCGTTTCCGGGACGTGGTCATGCTGAAAAACAAATTCATCTACGGGAAATGATTCCATGCGGCGGCGGGCCTCCGGCCTTCCGCCGCTGCGTTTTTTGTCAGATTGACAGAAAATGTGGAAAAAGGGGGCAGACGGCGAAATAACCCTTGCTATTTCCGTGAATATCCGATAGAATTGTTTATTATCCAAAGAGCAAGCAACAAAAATTCTCCGTGCGGGAGTATGGGGGGATTCTATGTTTTATGCGTTTGCGGTGATCACCTGTATGGTTGCCCTGACGAATCTGTATCTGGCGGGGAAGACGCTGTCCAGGCCGGAGCCAACAGGCAAATACTTCGGCATCACCTGCATTCTGGCGGCGCTGGTGTCTTTCAGCTATGTCATCAGTATTCTGCCCCAGGAAAAGATCCTGATGTCTTTGTTTTCCAGCATCTACTTTGCAGCCATTGACTGGATGCTGGTGTTCCTGCTGAGCTATGTGGTGCTCAACACCAGGGGACAGATCGCAGGCTGGGAAAAGCAGATGATCCGTGTCTGCGGAGGCATTGCCGCCGCAGAGACCCTGATCTTTGCGGTGAATCCCTTCTTTGAGATCGCCATGCACTATCTTCCTACGGGACGGGAAATGGTCTGCTACAGCTATGATCCCATGCTCCTGTACCGGATCCACCTGCTGTTTACCTATTTTATCATTGTGGCGGTGCTGTACCTGCTCATTCGCAAGAGCATGCTCGCACCGGATGCGTACCGGCTGCCCTATGTCCTGGTGGTGGCGGTCATTATCCTGGTGGTGGCCATCAACGCCTTGTTCCTCTTCCTTCCGGGTGACGGACTGGTGAACATACTGGACTGGTCCATCTGGGGATACAGCATCGGCCTTTTCTTCATGTACTGGGGAGAGTTTCTGTACAGCAAGCGGGGACTGCTGAACCGTCTGAAGAAGGATGTATTCGAGAGCCTGGATCAGGGCCTGATGCTGTTCGACAATTCCGACAAGCTGGTGCTGCACAACCGGCGGGCGGAGGAGATGATCACCGGCCTGGACTTCCAAAACACAGTGGCGCTGGATACCTTTACCGGGATCTGCGGCATCCGGGAGAAGGCAATGCTTCCGGAGGACCGGTTTTCCATGCAGTGCTTCCCCGGAAGCAACGGAATCAACCGACCCCTGCGGTGCGATAACCGAATGCTGGTGGACAGACGGGGGAAAAAGCTGGGACGGCTGTTTGTCTTTACCGATGTGTCCATGGAGACGGATGTGCTCACCGGCTTCCAGACTTGGGAGGGCTTCTGCCACTTTGTAAAGGAACACCCGGAATCCGGTTTCCGAGAGACGGTGGTGGCTTTCGATATCAACGGATTGGCTGCGGTGAACCAGCTTCAGGGAACGGAAGCCGGCGACAGGATGATTCAGCAGCTTTCACTGATCATACGGAAGCATTTTCCACAAAAGACGTACTATGTCCGGGAGATGGACGCCAACCTGGTGGCGGTGGTGTATGGGGATGCTGCGAAGGACCTGCAAGACGCTCTGGATGCGATCCGCCGGGAATTTGAGTGGGACTTCCAATACGGAATCCAATCGCGCGACCCCGGCAACGGCACCATCATCGATACCATTCAGGAGGCAATCCGGGGAATGCGGAACAAAAAGCTGCTGGACCGGAATTCTGCCCGTTCCGAGAGCCTTGCATCCCTGATGCGGGCCATGAAGGAATCTGACGGCAATTCGGAGAAGCGAAATGCGAGAATGCAGAAGCTGTGCCGGGAGCTGGGCCTGCGCCTTGGCATTTCCGATGTGCAGCTTTCCGACCTTTCCCTGCTGTGCCTCCTGTATGACATCGGCAAAATCGGCGTGCCGGTGGACATCCTGAACAAGCAGGGCAACCTCACCAATGAGGAGTGGACACTGCTTCGTTCCCACGCGGAAAAGGGATACCAGATTGCAAAAAGTTCCCGGGATCTGACGGGAATCGCAGATTGTATCCGCTATCACCATGAGCGGTGGGACGGCAGGGGGTATCCTGCCGGATTGAGCCGGGAGAGCATCCCACTGCTCTCCAGAGTGATCGCTGTGGTGGATGCCTATGATGCCATGACCAGTGACCGGCCGTACCGCAAGCGTATGCCGGAGGCAGAAGCCAGGCAGGAGATCCTGAACGGGGCCGGCGGACAGTTTGATCCCCATATCGTATCGGAATTCCTGCAGATGCTGGAAGAGAGTACGCCGGACACGGCGGAACCTCCTGCCGTATCCCATAACCAGGATAAGACCTGGTCGGCAGAAAACCGACGCAAGACCTCCGGCACGGACAGTGTCCACGAGGTGCACTTCAGCCGCTACCTTCTGAATGCGGATAGGATGGTAATCTGGGCGGATGAGAATTTCGCAGGCCTGACAGGATATTCTCAGGAGGATGTGGCGACGGGCTTGCTGTCCCAGGCGGATCTGATTCCGGAGGAGGACCGTTCGGAGTATTTCGTCGGGGTGGAGAAGCAGCTCGCAGCCAAGCAGATGGCGTATTTCGAGCACCGCCTGCGGAAGAAAGGCGGAAAAACCATCTTCGTATTCTGCTACGGCCGGTTTTACTTTGATTCCGCCGTGAACGGCATGCGTTCGGAGATCATCATTACGGATCTGACCCACACCCACTCTTTCCAGGCGATGGCGGATAAGCAGCAGAACAAGGCCCAGAGGCAGCTTGAGCAGTGGGAAAACACCTACCGCAGAGACTCCATGACCGGCCTGCTGAACCATTCTGCGTTCCAGAACGATGTGGAATACCGGCTGCTGCAGAATGAGTACCAGGTGATTATGCTGATGCTGGACGTGGATCACTTTAAGGAGTACAATGACCAGTACGGCCATCATGCCGGAGACGAATTCCTGGTGCTGCTGGCCCAGGCCCTGCAGGGTTCGCTTCGGGATGGGGACCTGTGCTCCAGAATGGGCGGCGACGAGTTTTCTGCGGCACTGTTTTTCGGGAAGAATGCCGAAGAAACCGTGATCCTCAGCCGTATCCGGCAGATCTATGACAATCTGATGCTGACGGTGAAGAGCCAGAATCCGGATCTCGGCGTGTCCATGGGTGCCGCGATCTCCAACGAAACGACCAACACCTTCCGGCAGCTCTACGTCCGTGCGGACCAGGCGTTGTACCAGTCCAAGGAAAACGGTCGGGGACGTCTGACGATTGCGGAGGAATAAGGGCTCCATACAGAAGGGGAGCGCAGACGCGCTCCCTTTTTTCGGTATAAAAAGAACGATTTTGCTCTTGTGCTTTTTGGAACGGTATGATAAAATAACACGGAATGTATTTCAAAAGACAGATAGAATCGGGAAAGGAAGTTCATATGCACGAAGAAACAAAACTCTGGAACAAGTCCTATATCATGATCTTGATTCTGAGTACGGTCATCAATTCCGCCACTCAGATGGTGACACCGCTGGTGTCCAAGTTTGCCATCAGCCTGGGTGCACAGCTATCCATTGCAACGACGATCGCCTCGCTGATGTCCTGGTCGGCATTGTTCCTGCGGCCCTTTGCCGGCCTGCTCAGCGACCGGTTCAACCGAAAGAAAATCATTCTGATCTCCAATCTGGCCATTGCAGTCTGCCTGCTGCTGATGTCCGGGGCAAAGACGGTGACTACGCTGGTGGCAATTCGGATTCTGCATGGCATTGCGTTCTCCTTTAACAGCGTGGCAATGATGGCGTTCAACACCATGTACATCCCCAAGGACCGCCTGGGAGAGGGTATGGGCTGGATGGCGCTGGGAACCATCGTTTCCCAGGCGCTGGGCCCCAATATCGGTATCGCACTGGTGGAGAAGACCGGATATGCGGCCTGCTTTGCAGTGGCGGCAGCCGTCTGCGTGGTGGGCGTTTTGATCATTTTGATGATGCATTACGAGCATCCTGTGTCGGACAAGTCCCGAAAGCTGGATATCAACAGCCTGATCTCCCTGCGGATCCTGCCCTATGCCGCCATCATGTGCCTGTTCAGTGCCGGCAATGGTCTGGCAAGCAATATGCTGGTGCTGTTCGGAGATGCGAGAGGGATCGCCAACATCGGCCTGTTCTTCACGGCTTATTCCATCGCCATGGTGGTTGTACGTCCCTTCTCCGGCAAGCTGGTGGACAAAAAGGGCCTGCGGTTCGTTCTGTACCCGGCGATCGTGCTGTCCTCTGCAGCCTATTTCGTCCTGGGAAGCGCAACGGCACTGTGGATGGTGATCCTGGCAGCCATTTTGAAGGCAGTCGGACAGGGCTCCGGTCAGCCCGGAATCCAGTCCACCTGCCTGCGTCAGATCGGCAGAGAGAAGGCAGGCGTGGTCAGCAGCACCTGCTATATCGGCCAGGATATCGGAAACGCGGTGGCTCCGGTCATTGGAGGATTTGTGGTAGAGAGATTCGGTTACACCAATCTGTTCTACGGCTATGCGGTGGTGCTGCTGGTGGGCGCCAGCCTGATTTTCTTCCTGAAGTACAATTACGATGTGAAAAAGTACGGCGATGCCGCCTGATTCCCAAAACGATTTGGCCCCGGCAGGATACCCTGCCGGGGCCTTTTTCGGCATACATCGTTCAGAGCAGAAAAACCGGCAGGGCAAACGCCCTGCCGGAGTTTTCCTTTACCACTGGCGGAAAGCCTTCAGCTTTTCGCTCTCGCCCTGGGATTCTCTTGCCTTCTTGGCTTCCTTTGCCAGATCGGTGTACAGGCCGTACTCGTGGGCCTCTACGCACTCCTGGTAAGTGGGATCCTTGGCGGCAAACTTTTCGTTTCTGGGCAGGGGCACATCCTGGTCCACCAGAATGTCCTGCACCTTGCGGATGTTGACACCGTGGGTGGTGGTGCCCTCCTCCACGGCAACGGCAGCGGCAACGCCGGCAGCCTGACCGGTGCCCACGCACTGGGGGATCAGGTTCAGCCAGTCGATGGCCACGTTGTCAGCGGACAGATGACGGCCGGGTGCCAGCAGATTTTCGATCTTCTGAGGCAGGATTGCCCGGTAGGGGATCTCCACAGGACCGCAGTCGTTGATCTGGCAGATGGTGGAATGCCAGGCGATGACGTCGTCATGCTTGTTGGCAAAGGCGAAGTCGTTGGCGGTCATGATGTATTCGCCCTTCAGGCGGCGGCTGCAGCGGGTGCCCAGCTGGGGAGCGATGTCGTACAGGTAGGCGTTCTTGAAGGCCACAGGAACGACTTCCTTCATGTAGTTCATCACGTCGTGGATGGTCAGGCGGGTCTTGATTTCGGTGAAGGACTGGTCCTGGATCACGGTGCAGTCCCGGTTGGCATGCCAGTTGTTCATCCAGCAGATGTCATCGTGGCTGGAGGGAAGAGCGGCAATCCGGAAGCCGGCGGTCTTCTGCATACCCACACGCAGAGCAGCGGCTGCCTCGGGGTTGGCTTTCTGCCACTCGATGTACTCGTTCCAGTCGATGCCGCCCATACGCCAAACCAGAGCGGTGGTGTTGGAACGGCACTGGCCGTCGGCCAGGCTTGCGTAGGGGGCGCCGGCATTGGCGTAGATGTCGCCGTCACCGGTGGCATCGATGACAACCTTAGCCATGATGGCCTTCCGGCCTTCCTTGCTCTCGAAAATGACGCCCTTGATGGTGCCGTCTTCCACGATGGCCCGGGTCACCCAGCTATGATAGCAGACCTGGATGGCGTCCCGGTGCTCGTAGAGCATCTTGTCCATCTCGATCTTCAGCTCGTTGGGCTCAAAATACACGGCGCGGACCAGGCAGGAGGGCTTGGCTCCGCCGAAGCCGCCGCGGCTGACGCAGTCATGCATGCCGCGCCAGACATTCAGAAGTGCAGGATCGGTGCCGCCGATCTGATCCAGAGAGGGGGCCTTCACAGCCTGGGGGATCTTGTTCAGGCGGGTAAACCACTCTTCCTGAACGCCCCGGACGAAGGACTTGTCGTACCAGCTCAGGTTGGGCACCATGATGACGTAGCCGCCGGTGGCATCGCCGCCCATGTAGCCGTAGCGCTCCATGAGGATGATGTTCTTGGCGCCTGCACGGGCTGCGGACAGGGCTGCAGCGTGGCCGGCAGCACCGCCGCCAACGACGAGGATGTCACATTCCGCATATACGGGAATGTCGGACGCGGGTTCGTGATAAAATGCAGTACTCATGTTTGGTTCTCCCTTACTGTTAGACTTTGGTTTTGAAACCGGCAATATCGGACTGGCGGTAGGACTTCAGAGAGGCGGCTTCCGCCTGGGCCTTCTTTGCCAGATCGGTGTACAGGCCGTACTGATGCTCCTCACAGCACTCGGTCAGGGCCTTGTCAACGCGGTCATTCCGAGGCAGCGGCACATTCTGATCGATCAGGATGTTCTGCACCTTGCGGATGTCCACGGTGCGGGTGGTGGAGCCGTCAGCCACGGCAACAGCGGCGGCAACGCCGGCGGCCTGACCGGTGCCCACGCACTGGGGAATCAGGTTCACCCAGTCAATGGCCACATCGTCGGCGGAGATGTGACGGCCGGGGCACAGCAGATTGTCGACGCCCTTGGGAACCATAGCCCGGTAGGGGATCTCGATGGGGGCGCAGTCGTTGATCATGCAGATGGTGGAATGCCAGGCGATGACGTCGTCAAACTTGGGAGCAAAGGCGAAGTCCTGAACGGTCATCACGTGCTCGCCCTGGAGACGGTTGCTGCAGCGGGTGCCGAGCTGGGGAGCGATGTCATACAGATAGGCATTCTTGAAGGCAACAGGGCAGCACTCCTTGTAGTATGCGATGACGTCCCGGATGGTGTTGCGGGTGTTCATCTCGGTCTCGGTGGAGTCCTTGATGGTGGAGCAGTCCCGGTTGGCATGCCAGTTGTTCATCCAGTAGATGCTGGTGGGACTCTGGGGGAAGCCGGCAATGCGGAAGCCGGTGATCTTCGCCAGGCCGGCCATCATGGCCTTGTTGGCCTCGGGGTTGGCCTTTTTCCACTCGTAGTAGCGCTCATGATCCACTCCGCCCATACGCCACACCAGAGCGGTGGTGCTGCAGCGGCAGTTGGAGTCGGCCAGACGGCGGTAGTCGGTGCCCACCTGACGGAACAGGTC
The DNA here is from genome assembly GCA_029224785.1 of Bacillota bacterium. Classification (GTDB taxonomy): domain Bacteria; phylum Bacillota; class Clostridia; order Oscillospirales; family Oscillospiraceae; genus Faecousia. The sequence continues at coordinate 27,670 of JAQXVF010000028.1, read as the reverse complement.
GCCGTCACCGGTGGCATCAATGACCACCTTGGCCAGGATGACCTGACGTCCTTCCTTGCTCTCAAAGATGACGCCCTTGACCTTGTTGTCCTCTACGATGGGCTTGGTGCCCCAGCTATGGTACAGCACCCGGATGGAATCCCGATGCTCCAGAAGCATCTTATCCATCTCGATCTTGAGCTGGTTGGGCTCATAGTACAGGGCCCGGACCAGACGCTTGGGCTCGCTTTCGCTGACGCAGCCGTGGACGGAGTTCCAGATGTTGATCTTGGCGGGGTCGGTGTCGCCGATTTCGTCCAGGCGGGGCCCAATGTAGGACTCGGGAATGGCATCCAGACGGGAGAACCATTCTTCCTGCAGACCGCGGACATAGCTCTGACCATACCAGGACAGCTTGGGAACCATCAGCACGTAGCCGCCGGTGACATCGCCGCCGGAGTAGCCGTAGCGCTCCATGACGATGATGTTCTTACAGCCGGCACGGGCGGCGGCAATGGCGGCAGAATGGCCTGCGGCACCGCTTCCGACGACGAGAACATCGCAGGTGTCAAATACCTTCAGCACATTTGACGGCTCAGTATAGGTTTGATATTCCATTTGCGTAGCATCCTTTCTATTGGCTTTTGAAAGATTCAGCCGGCATGCCGAAATCGGTATGCCGGCTGAAGAATTGATAGATATTACAGGGCAAACAGATAGTTCATAAGGATTGCGACGACATACTGCCATACCATGAAGATAGACAGGACCGCAACACCTTTGGTGAAGATGAACTTCTGGGTGATTTCCTTACGGTTCAGCAGGTAAGCAGCGCTTACGGAGCCGGAAACGGTCAGGAAGGCGACGGTTGCGGACTGGCTCAGAACGGTCAGTGCAACAGTGGGGTTAGCGGCAACGCCCTGCTCCAGCACCATGGTGCAGATGATGGGACCGATAACCGGGGTAAGACCCATGGTCAGAACCTGACCGTTGATAACCTGAGTAACGACGGTGGTAAATACGACCACGAGGAGCAGCAGAGCAGGAATGCCCATGTTGCCGAACAGAGGAGTGAAGAGCTGAACCATCCAGCCGCGGATGCCCAGCTCGGGATCGGTGGTGACCTTACCAAGCATGGTCAGAGAGCCGACCAGAGCAATCATCATCCACAGGGAGGATTCCTGTGCCAGAGCGGCAACGTTCATGATGGGCTTGCCATCCTTACGGAGGATGGAGAACAGGGACAGAGGCACCAGCCAGATCAGAGGAGCGCCCAGAGAGGTGATCACACCGTAGCCGGGCATGGTCTTGGGCAGGAAGCTGGTGATGATGATGTAAGCAACGCAGAACAGCAGGGAGTACAGGGAGACCTTCATGTTGAAGTCCAGCTTATCGGGAATCTTCTGCAGAGACTCGATCTTGGAGATATCCAGAGATTCCATCTTTCTCAGGTCAGCACGGAAGATGAATTTCAGGGCGAGGACGAAAATCACATCGAAGCCAACCCAGGTAACGATCTGAATCAGCATGTACAGGTTGGAATCAAAGGCCATGCCGAAGGGCTCCAGAACGGAGTTGAACATACCGACGGTAACAGCCATGGCACCCTTCCAGGGGAAGAGGAATCCGCCGTAAGCAGATACGTAGATTGCCAGCAGAGCCATGGGATAGAAGGGATCATCCTTCTTGAAGCCGGAAACTTCCAGAATGGAATCCATCAGGGTGAAGAACAGCAGGAAGAAAGGTGCGCCGGCGATGAAAATAGAGGTGATGAAGCCAGCCAGCATGATCATGAACATCAGCATGAAGGGACGACCCTTGCAGACCTTGCTCATGAGCATCTTCTTGGAGATGACGTCCATAACGCCGCTCTTTCTCAGAGCAACACACAGAGCGCCGCAGAAGATGATCTGGAAGGTTGTGGTGGAGCCGACCCAGGTGGAAACCAGGGTAGCTGCATTGTAATAGCCGTGGATAACGAAGGCCATCAGGGCGATGAGGGAGCTGACGATGATGTTACAGCCAGCGCAGGTCATGAAGATCAGGCCGATGAGAACGCCCAGCATCTTCATGCCCAAAGGAGTGATTCCGCCAAATGCGGGACAGATATAGCCGAAGCCATAAATGATTAGCGTGCCGATGATTGTGTAGATGTCTTTGTTTGTAATCTTGCGATTGCTTGTTTTCGCAGACATTCGGGTAACCTCCTCATTTTTTGTTTTCTTTCCCCAGCCCGATCCCCCCGGCGCGCACGCGGGAGAACCGGAATGAAATATGGCGGCTTTGTGACAACGGCCGTTCCCGGGGCGGCATGAAGCTCACAAACCTGCCTGTTGCTTTTATTATCACCCCCACGCCCCGGAATGACAAGTACAAAATACGTTGCAGGATGTGACAAAATGGCTTCGGATTACAGGCCGGAAAACAGAAACGAAACATATATAACACGGAACGACCTTAAAAAGACACACTTTTGTCACTTTACAGTTTTTTGTCGGAATTGTATACTATGGTTTAAGAAAAAGAAAACGCTTTTGTGCATATTATTCTTCATCCCAGGGGACGGATCCTCAGAAAAACAGAAGGGTATTTGTTTATATTGTATAAAAGCGATCTTCACTTTTTAGGCAAGATGGAGAATTCTGTTTTTGCCGGCGGTTTGCAGACCTGCAAATCGGAAAAAACGTAACATTTTTGTGATGCATATAAAGAAAACAGCGTTTTTGACGGAGGATGCCATGACCCAGAAACAGATCCTGTATTTTGAAAAGGCAATGGAGACCAGGAATATCTCCCTGGCCGCAGAATCCCTGTATGTTTCCCGCTCTGTGATCTCCCGGGCCATCCAGGAGCTGGAGGAGGAATTTGGAGTGGTGCTGTTTGAGCGGTCCAAGGCAGGCATCGAGCCTACGGAGGCAGGCAATCTGCTCCATGGCATGGTGCTCCAGATCTCCGGCTGCTTTGACGCGCTGGTCACCCGGTTCCGGCATATGGAGGAGACCAGCTTCCAGCGGACCCTCTGTGTCGGCGTCACGCCCACCAACAACCGGGTCATCTGCCGGATCCTGTACGGCCCGTTCCTGGAGGCATTTCCCGACATCTGCATCCGGGTGTATGAGCGCTACAGCCACGATCTGCTGGAGCTGCTGAATTCGGGCACCGTGGATGTGATCATTTCTCCGGTGATGGAGCCCAATCTGCAGGCCATGGCCCACGAGGACCTGTACAAGGTCCAGATTATGATGGGAATGGCGGCGGATCATCCGCTGGCCCGGCGGGAGAGCCTGTCCGTGCCGGACCTGCTGGACATTCCCCTTGGCTTTCTGGGAAATCCCATCCCCGCAGTGGAGCAGATCATCCAGAAGGCGTTTTCCGCCCAGAATGCACGTCCCAATATGATGCTGCAGACCTCAGATCTGCGGGTGCTCCAGGAGCTGACCCAGAAGGGGCAGATCCTCTCGGTGCTGCCGGACGATATGATGAAGGACTGGGAAGGGGTCGTGACGGTGCCCATGGATTTCATGTCCAGAAAGAGCGTCCACCGGGCCTACTGGAGCAATGCGGTGCCGCTGAATTCCGCCGCAACGGATTTTCTGGGCTTTATTACGGGATATTTTCGGGATCAGGATTTGAAAACGGAAAGGAGTGCCGATATGCCGGAGGAAACGAAAGAGCAGACCCCTCAGGAGCCTGCCCGGGAAGAGGCTGCCACCCCGACTCTGTCAGAGAGCTTCTTTGCAGAGCTTCTGGGCTTGCCTTCCTGCAAAACCAAGGGTTACTGCGACAACTGCGGCCGCTGCGAACACTGAAAACCAGCCCCTGCCGGGGATGAAATCCGGCAGGGGCTGGTTTTTGAAAATCGAGGATCTTCCGCCGGGCGGGCTTACAGCACGCCGAAGGAACGCAGAAGGAAAATGAAGCAGAAGATGGTGAACATGGACAGCAGGCTGCTCCATACTACAAGCTGCCCCGCAAGCTGTTCATCGCCGCCGATCTCCTGGGTCATGACCGGGGTGGAGACGGCCACCGGGGTGGCGAAGGCGGCAAGAAGGGCGGGGATTTCCGCGGGGGTGATGCCCAGAGGGCCCCGCAGCAGCAGAAAAAGGCTCAGCACCAGCACCGGTGCTGCAATGAGCCGGAGGAAAAGACCCAGGCTCAGCTGCTTCAGAATGGAGCGGGTGGACCCCAGATCCAGATTGGTGCCCAGCACGAACAGCATCATGGGGCTTGCCACTTTTGCCATGTTGGAGATTGCAGTATACACAGAGGGGAGATTTCGGGCGATGGAGAAGACCGGCACTCCATCCACGGTGGGAAGGAACTGACGGATCACCACCAGACAGATGGCCGTCAGAATGCCCACTACCAGGGGATTTGTGAGGACACCCCGAACCATGGAGCGGAAGTCTGCCCGGACACCCTCCCGGTCGCTGTAATAGCTGAGACAGACGACAGAGAGTATGTTGAACAGGGGGATACAAAGGGCGATGGCCACGGAGGTAAAGGCAACGGCACCTTCGATCCCCAGGGCCGTGGCAAGAGGCAGACCCAGAACCGACTGGTTGGACCGATAGGCGGCCTGCAGGATGACGCCCTTCTGATTGCGCCGGGGCACCAGGAATCTGGCAGCAACCCAGCCCATTCCGGCACACAGCAGCACGCAGATGGGGAGAAAAAGCATGGCTGGCCAGTTGATGGCCGTCAGATCCTGGATATTGTAGACGCTGAGGCCCAGACTCAGAGGAAGAAAGAGACGGAAGCAGAGCTTGTTGACCTGCTTGAAAAAACGCCCGTCCCAGGGACCGACGCGGCGGACGACAAAGCCCAGCAGCATGATCAGAAGCATGGGCATGACCGCGTGAAAGGCATACAGGAAGGTTTCGAACATGGAATCACCGCTTTGTTCAGGATGACTCCATTATATCTCTGCAGAGGGAAAAGGGCAAGAAAAACAGGAGTGGAGTGCGGAATTTCGTGGGAACAGCACAGCAGAGCAGCCCCGGAGTGTAAAGAAATTGTAAACTTCCGGCAGACGAGCGCAGAATCAGACGGCTTGCGCTTGAAGAAAGTGGATTGTGTGGTATAATGAGACGGAAATATCACGTGGACAAGGGGCATTTCTATGAAAAAAATGTTGTTCGTCATCAATCCGTACGCCGGGATGCGGAAGGCAAACCGGGTTCTGACGGAGATCCTTACGGTTTTCAACCGGGCGGGCTACCGGGTGGAGGTGCACATCACGGAAGGCCCCGGAGATTGTGAACGCTTTGTGGAAAGCTACGCCGGGGAGGCGGATCTGGCGGTATGCTGCGGCGGCGACGGAACCTTCAACGAGACGGTTTCCGGGGTAATGCGCAGCGGCAGGCAGATCCCGTTGGGCTATCTTCCGGCCGGGTCTACCAATGACTTCGCGGCAAGCATCCACCTGCCCCTGGATCCGGTGAAGGCGGCGGAACGGATTGTCAGCGGAGCACCCAGAAAGCTGGATATCGGCCGGTTCGGAGACCGGTTCTTCTCTTATGTGGCCTCCTTCGGCGCCTTTACCAAGGCCAGCTATGCCACCCCGCAGACTGTGAAAAACGCTCTGGGCCACGCGGCTTATGTGCTGGAGGGCATCTCGGAGATCTCCCAGATCCGGCCGGAGCATGTACGGCTGGAGCTGGACGACGAGATCGTGGAGGATGATTTCCTCTTCGGCGCCATCAGCAATTCCACCAGTGTCGGCGGGATCCTGACCCTGAACGAAAACCAGGTGGACATGGGCGACGGCAAATTCGAAATCCTTCTGGTGCGCTCGCCCAAGGACATTCTGGAAGTGGGCGAGTGCATCCGTGCCCTCCAGGCCCAGACTTACAACTGCGCCATGATCACCTTCCGTTCGGCGGAACGGGTGCGGGTCACCGCGTCGGAGACCATGGACTGGACACTGGATGGAGAGCGGGAACCGGGCCATCGGGAACCGGTGCAGGTGGAGAACCTGCACCACGGCATCACCCTGATGCAGTAAGGAGTACCCATGATCAATTCGACTTTGTGCTATGTCCTGCGGGGCGATGAGGTGCTGATGCTGCACCGGGTCAAGAAGAAAAACGATGTGAACAAGGATAAGTGGATCGGCATCGGCGGGAAATTTGAGGGGGACGAGACCCCGGACGAGTGCCTCCTGCGGGAGGCAAAGGAGGAGACCGGCCTGACGCTGACGAGCTGGAAATGCCGGGGTGTGGTGACCTTCCTGACCGACGGGCCCTGGGACGGGGAATATATGTACCTGTTTACGGCGGACCGGTTTGAAGGAGAGCTGACGGCGTGTCCGGAGGGAGACCTGCAGTGGGTCAGCCGGGAATTCCTGGACGGTCTGCCCAAATGGCAGGGGGATCAGATCTTTCTGGACCTTCTGTGGCAGGACGCTCCTTTTTTCCTGCTGAAGCTGCGTTACAGCGGGGAAAGGCTGACCGAGGCGGTGCTGAACGGAAAGAAAATGGAGATTCCGTCCTGAAAAAAGGGAAATTGCTGGACAACGAATGCGTATTATGTTATAATAACCGGACCGTATATGTTTCCGGACTCAGAGGAGGAATGCTTGTGGAATGTCAGACCATCCATGCCGATGCGGATATTGATCTTGCCCGCGTGATTTTTCTGTATCTGAAGAAATGGCGATCTGTCCTGGCGACCATGGCTGTGTTTGCGGTTGTGCTCGGCGTTTATAAGGGCGTTGCCCAGACGGCCACGGAATTCAATCTGAAGGAGATCATGGTGTTCTGTGTCCTTGGTGCCGTCATGGGCGCCTTTCTGGTGGCCTGCTGGGTGTTGACAAAGGAGATCCTTTCCGGAAAGATCGCCTGCCCGGCGGATGTAAAGGGCCGCTACGGCCTGTTCATCGTTGGAAATATCCATGTGTGGCAGGAAAAGAAGGGCACCAGGCTGGACCGCTGGCTGAACCGCTGCCTGGGCCATCGAACCAAAGTGAACACGGAGGAAGCCTGCCGGCTGATGGCGGCCAAAATCCGCCTGATCTGCCACAACGGAGAGAAGGAAGTCCTGCTCTGCGGCACGGCCGATCAGAAAAAAATCCAGGAAGTCTGCGATACCGTTGGGAAATACCTTCCCGCCGACCTGAAGCTTCAGGTGATTGCCAATCCCGCGTATCATGCCGAAGCGGCGCAGATGCTGCAGACGGCAGATGTGATCCTTGCGGAGGAGATCGACAGATCCACTTTCAGGGAAACGGACAAAATCGTGGAGCTGGTCAGTGTCAGCGGCAGAAAGGTCCTGGGTTGTATTCTCCTGTAACATCGTATCGGAAAGCGTGGGGAACCGATGGGTTTTGGCGCGCTTTCGGAATAGAATCCCCCGGATCAAAGAATTGTCTGCGCAGCGTTTTTCAACCTGCGCAGTCAATCTGTTTTGTCCAAAATAGCGTTTGCCCGGAATAACAAATAGGTTGTGGAGCGAAGGAAAAATGAGAGAGTATAAAGACCTGAAAATCGCTGTGGCGGGTACGGGCTATGTGGGCCTGTCCATCGCCGTTTTGCTGGCGGTGCATCATGAAGTGGTGGCGGTTGACATCATTCCGGAAAAGGTGGAGATGATCAACCGCAGAGTCAGCCCGATCCAGGACGAGTACATTGAGCAATACCTGTCCGGGAAAAACCTGAACCTGGTGGCAACGACCGACGGAGAAAAGGCGTATCAGGATGCGGATCTGGTTGTGATCGCAGCGCCCACCAATTACGATTCCAAGACACAGCACTTTGATACCAGCGCGGTGGAAGCGGTCATCAATCTTGTGAGGAAGGTGAACCCCGATGCCGTGATGGTCATTAAGAGCACGATCCCGGTTGGGTATACCGAGAGCATCCGGAAAAAGACCGGCTGCAGCAGGATCCTCTTCAGCCCGGAGTTTCTGCGGGAGAGCAAGGCCCTGTACGACAATCTCTATCCTTCCCGGATCATTGTTTCCTGCGATGAGAATACCCGCCGGGAGGCGGAGACCTTTGCCCGGCTGCTGCAGGAGGGGGCCCTGAAGGAGGAGATCCCCACCCTGTTCATGGGCTTTACGGAAGCGGAAGCCGTGAAGCTCTTCTCCAACACCTATCTTGCGCTGCGGGTTTCCTATTTCAACGAGCTGGACACCTATGCGGAGATGAAGGGCCTGGACACCCAGGCGATCATTCAGGGCGTTGGTCTGGATCCCCGGATCGGTACCCACTACAACAATCCCTCCTTTGGCTATGGCGGCTACTGCCTGCCCAAGGATACCAAACAGCTCCTGGCCAATTACGAGGATGTTCCCGAAAACCTGATCCAGGCCATCGTGGAGAGCAACCGTACCCGGAAGGATTTTATCGCCGACCAGGTGCTGAAGATGGCCGGATACTATGATGATTTCAACCGGGGCGATTTCAGAAAAGGGGCCGAGAGAGAGTGCGTGATCGGCGTATATCGCCTGACCATGAAGAGCAACTCCGATAATTTCAGACAGTCCGCCATTCAGGGCGTCATGAAGCGCATCAAGGCCAAGGGAGCCTCGGTCATCGTCTATGAGCCCACGCTGGAGGATGGAAGCACCTTCTTCGGCAGCCGGGTCGTGAACGATCTGGATGCCTTCAAGGCTCAGAGCCAGGCCATCATTGCCAACCGCTATGACGCCTGTCTTGACGATGTCAAAGACAAGGTCTACACCAGAGACATTTTCCGGAGGGATTGAATATGGCGGCAGGAAAAGGGAAAAAGCTGTGCTTTGCGGCTTCCTCCGGCGGACATTTTGAGCAGATCTCCATGCTCAGGCCCATGATGGAGAAGTACGATTGCTGCGTCATTACCGAACAGACCCGGTACAAGGCGGATATCAGGGGCCAGAGGATGTATTACCTGCACCAGGTGAACCGGAAAGAGGCTTCTTTCCCGTTCTGGATGCTCGTAAATGCCTTCCGGAGTCTGGGAATCTTCCTGAAGGAGAGACCGGACGTGGTGATCACCACCGGCGTGCTGGCCATGATCCCCATGTGCCTGCTGGCAAAGCTGTTCGGGAAAAAGCTGATCTACATTGAGTCGTTCGCAAAAGTCACTTCCCCCACGGAAACCGGAAAACTGATGTATCGTTTTGCGGATCAGTTCTATGTGCAGTGGGAGTCGATGCGGGAGATCTATCCCAATGCCATCTGCCTGGGCGGCATTTATTAAGGAGTGCGGGAATGATTTTTATCACGCTTGGATCACAGAAATTTCAGTTCAACAGGCTGCTGAAGGCCGTGGATGAGCTGGTGGAAAACGGAACTGTCACCGATGAGGTGTTTGCCCAGGTGGGCTGCAGCGACTATCAGCCCAAGCACTACCGGTACCGGGATTTTCTGGACCGGGAGGCCTTTGCGGAGGAGATGGGGAAAAGCGATATCGTCATCACCCACGGGGGCACTGGCGCCATCATCGGCGCGGTGAAACAGGGCAAGAAGGTGATTGCCGTTCCCCGGCTGGCAAAGTACGGCGAACACGTGGACGACCATCAGCTCCAACTGGTGGAGCAGTTCCGGGAGCTGGAGCTGATCTGCCGGTGCGACGACTGCGCAGACCTGGCAAACGCGTTGGAGACGGTGAAAAACACGGAATATAAGGCATATGTGAGCAACACCCAGACCATTATCGACAGCATTGAACGGTTTATCGAGACCCTTTGATGAAAGCGGAGTGTTCGGAATGAAGTGTATCGTTGTATCCAATATGTACCCCGATGCCCAAAACCCCAGCTACGGCGTTTTTGTGAAGAAATTCTGCCAGCAGTTGGACAGCCTGGGGGTGGATTATGCGCTCAGCGTCATGTACAAGCAGAGCGGCGCCGTGAACAAGCTGAAAGGATACGCGGGCTTCTTCTTTTCCACCGTGTGGAAGCTGCTGAGAAACGATTATGACTGCGTGTATGTCCACTATGCATCCCACAGCTCCTGGCCGGTTTTGCTTGCCGGCAGGCTGAAAAAGCTGAACATCATCACCAATGTCCACGGAAGCGACGTGGTCCCCGATACCCGGAAGCAGGAAAAGTTCCAGCGCTTCACGAAGGCGATCCTGAAAGTCAGCGACAAGGTAGTGGTTCCCTCCGAGTATTTCGGGGACGTTGTGGCCCGAAAATACGGGATCGGGGAATCGAAGATCCGTGTCTATCCCTCCGGCGGTGTGGACCCCGAAACCTTCCGGCTCCTGCCTGCGGAACAGGTGCGGGAGTACAGACACAGCTTCGGTATAGAGGATGACAAAAGAATCCTGGGCTTTGTAGGCAGGCTTTCCAACGGAAAGGGCTGGAAAACCTATCTGGACGCGGTTTCCCGACTGGAGGATGTGCACGTGTTCCTGGTGGGAGACGGCCCCCAGGGGGACGCGTGCAGCCGGTATATCGATCAGCTCGGCCTGAAGGACCGGGTCATCCGGCTGGGCCTGCAGACGCAGGAAGAATTATGTAAACTATACAATCTGTTTGACTATTTCATCTTCCCCACAGAGCGGGAGGGCGAGAGCCTGGGCCTGGTGGCCCTGGAGGCCATGGCCTGCGGTGCGATTGCAGTGTGCTCCGATTATGCGGCTCCCGGATATTACATTCATAACTGGGAAAACGGCGTGAAATTTCCCATGGGCGATGCCGCGGCGCTGGCGGAGACGATCCGGAAGCTGAACGGTCTCGGCCCGGAGGAACTGGCTGCGCTGAAGGAGGCCGGCCTGAAAACCGCGGAGCAGTACACTCCTGAGCATACCAGAGGTCAACTGACGGAAATTTTTACGAAATAGGTGCGGAAACATGAAAATCAGGCGTCCGAGAACCAGATACTGTGATATTGTGGTGCTGCTGTTTGCCCTTTTGCCCATCGTTGACTCCGTCAACGGTGTGATGGTGCGCAGCGGGTTCGGCTCCGTCGGCATCCTGTATAAGGCGATGATCGCCCTGTTCCTGTTCACTTACCTGGCGGTTCACGGAGCGCTGAAGCGGAAGGGACTGGGTTGCGTCCTGCTCGCTGTGCTGTATATCCTGTTTTCCTACGGGGTAAATCACCGGATCGGGGAAGTCTCCCAGGTGCAGACCGGCGCCATGGTAAAGGTGATCTTCAACATCGTCCTGTTTGCGCTTCTGATGCGGTCGGTTTCCTGCGGGCTGATCTCCGGAGACACGATCTTTCAAATACTGGACACCACTGCCTGGGTCTTTGCGGCGGCATTTCTGATCCCCTATGTGCTGGGGGTGGGGTATGGCGTCTACGCCGGCGGCATCGGATACAAGGCATTTTTCTACTCCCAGAACGAGATCAGCTTTGCCATCATCGTCCTGTTCTACACGGTTTTGTACAAGGTATCCCTGAAAATGGAGATCCTTTCCGTCATTCAGCTTCTTTTGATGCTTCTGTGCGGGGTGCTGATCAACACCAAGTCCTGTGTCTTTGGCTGCCTGGCGGGAATGGGAGTCTGGATCCTGCACATATTGTGGAAGGAAAAGCTCCGGTATAAGATCATGGTGACGGCGGCTGCGGCGCTGGGAACGGCGGTGCTTTGGAAAAAGCTGGCCAAGGCCATCGGAAACATCATCGTCCGATTCAACGCACTGGACAAGAAGTATGGCAGTTCGCTGCTGACAACGATTCTGAGCGCCCGGAATGTGAAGGCGGAAAAGGCGTACACGGAGCTGATTGACAGCCGGTTCCCCGTGTTCAAGACTCTTTTCGGCAACGGATTCCACACCGGCTATTCCGTGGAGATGGATCTGGTGGATGCTTTCTTCTATCTGGGCATCCTGGGCGCCATTGCGGTGGTGTTCTTCTGGGTGATCCTGGCAGTCAAAAGCTCCGGAAACCTGAGGCGGGACGGTGTTTCCGTCAGACTGTTCGGTCTGCTGGTGGCCCTGTTCTTCTCCTTCTGCACCGGACACGTGATTTTCATGGCCACTTCCGGCTGCTATTTTGCATTGTTCTGCTGCTTCTATCTGACCTATTCCAGAAAGCAGTAATTCCGCACGGAAAAGCGGATATCGTATTTTACCCTTGAAAACCCAGGAGAGCATTATGAAAAAGAAGTCACTTACCATCAATGCCGTGCTGAATATGACCAAGCAGTTGTGTGCAGTGCTGTTCCCGCTGATCACGGTTCCCTATGTTTCCCGGGTGCTGCAGAAGACCAACTACGGTAAGGTCACCTTCGGCAGCTCCATCGTCAGCTATTTTATCCTGCTGGCCAGCCTGGGGATCTCCAATTACGCCATCCGTGAGGGTGCACGGATCCGGGACGACAAAAAAGCGGTGGGCACCTTTGCCAGCCAGATCTTTACGATCAATGTTACGTTTTCGGTGCTGTCCTATTTTCTGCTGGCACTGCTGCTGATTTTCTCTGCCAAAATGCAGAGCTATCAGGCGCTGATCATGGTGCAGAGCCTGAGCATTGTCCTTACACTGGTGGGTGCGGACTGGGTTAACTCCCTGTATGAGGACTATTTCTACCTGACGATCCGCTACATCCTGATGCATACGGTGGGACTGATTCTCATGTTCCTGTTCGTCAAGACGCCGGAGGACTACATGAAATATGCGGCGATCACCGTGTTTGCCACCTCCGGCGGAAATCTGTTCAATGTGCTGTATATCCGGAAGTATGTCCATCTGCGGGTGGTCCGGAACGTGGAATGGAAAAAGCATCTGCCTCCGGTGTTCGTGCTGTTTTTCAATTCCGTGGCAACGACCGTTTATGTAAACTCCGGAACCACCATTCTCGGCCTGCTGCAAAGCGAGGAGGCGGTGGGGATCTACGGCTTGTCCTCCAAGATCTACACGGTGGTCAAGCAGATGATGAATGCCATCATTGCGGTTTCCATCCCCAGATTCTCCCAGTTCCTGGGCAAAAATGACCGGGAGGGCTACAACAAGCTTTCCAACACGATCCTTACGGCACTGTGCATCATCATCTTCCCGGCCTGCGTCGGCCTTCTGTCCCTGTCGAAGGACATCATCCGGATCGTAGGCGGCAGCGAATACCTGCCCGGCGCCAATGCGCTGATGATCCTGAGCGCATCGCTGATTTTCGCGGTGGTGGGCTCTTTTTACAGTTGGACCGTGTTCATCCCCTTCAAGCAGGAAAAGGTCTGCCTCTTTGCTTCCGTAGTCAGCGCGGTGCTGAATATTGCCCTGAATTTCGTTCTGATCCCTACCATGAGCTATAACGGTGCGGCTCTGACCACGCTGATTGCGGAGATCACCCTTTTGGGCATCTACCTGGTAAAGGGCCGCGGCCTGGTGAAGATACACTTCTCCCCGAGAACCGTCAGCTCGGTGCTGTTCGGCTGTGGGGCGGTCTGGGGGATCTGCACCGCGTTCCGGATGATCCCCATGGGAAGCAGCCTCCGGGTGATGGTCTGCATTGTGGTCAGCGTGATCGCCTATTTCCTGATCCATGTTCTTTTCAGAAGTGAGTTTGTGATGGATGCGCTGAAAAACGTGAAGAAGATCCGGAAAAAGTAATGGAAAAAACAGAGAATGGGGGTGCCGTTTTTGGCATATACAATTGGGGCCTGCGGCTTTATTGCAACCGGCAGCAGCGTGATCTCGGATTTTTTGAAGGAATTTGACGAGAACCAGACGCTGGACAGATTTGAATTCAAGCTCTCCTACCAGACGGACGGCCTGCAGGACCTGAAGTATCATCTGACCACCGGCAACATGAAGTATGAGTCCGGCCTGGCAGCGATCCAGAGATTCCGCAAGCTGTCCCGGGGATATGCGGGCAGGGAATACCGAAATGTGACCAACGGTCAGTTTGAAAAGTTCGCCGGCGAGTTCCTGGACAGCATCATCCAGGGCAAGTGGGTGGGCACCGGTGCGGACCCCACCGTGGACCCGGTCAGGCATTTTGCGGTCCGGCTTTTCCGAAAAACCAGGCTGGACAGAAAACACTATCAGAGGGAGCGGAAAAAAGGCTGCGATCTGTGCAGTTATCCCCTGCAGGAGATCTGCTACGCCATCAATCCGGAGAATTTTGACGCAGAGGCGAAAAAACTCACCGGCCGGATCCTGGAGAGCATGGGCAGGGACCCGGAGAAAAATGTGGTTCTGGACCAGCCCTTCGCCGGCAACAATCCCCAGGCCGCCTTTGGCTTCTTCGAGAACCCCAAGGCCATCATCGTGGACCGGGACCCCCGGGATTACTTTGTCCACTGCAACGTGGTCAGCTATCCTCTGGGCTACCGCTTCATGCCCATCCGGGATGTGGAGGCCTTTGTGGATCTGTACAGGCGCCAGAGAAAAAACCAGCCCTACCGGGTGGATTCCGAGCAGGTCATGAACATCCGTTTTGAGGACATGATCTATGAATACGAAAAGACGGCGGAGCGGATCATGCGGTTCTGCGGTCTGACGGAGCATACCAATCCGAAAAAATACTTTAAGCCGGAGATGTCCGTCAACAATACCCAGCTCTACAGGAGATACCCCCAGTTTGCCGGGCAGATTGCCTACATTGAAAAGGAACTGCCGGAATACCTCTACGACTACTCCAAATACGAGGATCGGAACATTGACTTCGGCAATCCCTTCGGTGACAATCCCCTCAACCGGGTCGGAAGAAAGTGGAAAAGCCAGTAATTCGGAGGAAATGTTCAAAATCGGGTTGACAGAAGGTTCCGGCGGTGGTACAATACCACTGTTATTCTGATTCATGAAAAGAATGCACCGATTCCGGTGCTTTCTTTTGAGATATATGTTCATTTTAGAGGGTTACAGATGCAAAAATGAACAATAAGAGGTGACACAATGCTTTCACAAAAGGAGTTTCAGGTGCTGAAGACCCTGGCGGGCACAGTGGGTTCCGGCACCCAGAGAGATCTGGCGGAAACCACCGGATGCTCTCTCGGCACCGTCAACAAGATCATACAATCCTTTCTGAAGGAAGCCTATATTGACGACCACTATCGGCTGCTTCCTGCCGGCAGGCAGGTGCTGGAGCAGTTTCGTGTGGAAAACGCCGTTATTCTGGCGGCGGGCATGACCTCCGGTACCAACGCCATCGCCCGCAGCATTCCCAAGGGCCTGTATGTGGTCAAGGGGGAGGTGCTCATTGAGCGCCTGATCCGGCAATTGCAGGAGGCCGGGATCCCCCACATCTATGTGGTGGTGGGCTTCCGGATGGACCAGTTTTTCTATCTGGAAGAAAAGTTCGGCGTTCATTTGATCGCCAACCCCAATTATGCCTCCAGAAACAACAACGCCTCCCTGCGGTGTGCGCAGAAGCTGCTGGGGAACTCCTACATCATTCCCAACGATGAATATTTTACGGAAAACGTGTTTTCCCCCTATGAATACGACTCCTTCTATGCTGCGGTACACAGCGCGTCCAAATCCAAGGAGACCTTTCTGAAGCTGGATGCCGGCGATCGGATCGTGGGGGTGTATAAGGGCGGCAATGCCGGCTGGGTCATGCTGGGGCACAGCTATATGACCCGGGCGTATGCGGAGCAGTACAGGAAATGGATGGATCAGGAATTCGACCGGTATGAGACCAGGAAGCTTTTCTGGGAGGAGATTTTCTACCCCCATTTGAGGGAAATGCCGCTGTACGCAAAGAAATACCCGGATGGCGTGATCTATGAATTTGACGAGCTGGGGGAGCTTCAGGGCTTTGACGATCAGTTCATCAACAACATCAATCCGGAGATCTATGACCTGATCTGCGGGATTTTCCATTCTACCAAAAGTGAGATCACCCACATCCGGCCCATGAAAGAGGATCAGACGGATATCTGGTTTCGTTTCAAGGTCCGGAATGATGATTTTGTATTCCGGTATCCCGGCAGGGAGTCTGCGGCGCTGTTCGACTTCGATGCGGAGCGGACCCACAGCAGGATCGCCAGAGAGTGGGGCGTGGACGACAGCTTTCTGTTTGAGGATCGAAGAGGTTACCGGATCACGGAAAACACCCGGGAGATCCCGTCTCTGGATGGGCAGCGGTGTGTTTCCCTTCTGAAGAATCTGCAGGAGAATACAGCCTCTCCGGCCGGCAGCTTTGACTTCCGTGAGCAGATTCAAGCCCTCTATGACCGGTTTGATGACAACCAGACCATGCGGGCGTCCTGTTTTGGGGACCTGAAAGAGAAGATTGACGGGCTTCTGACGCTGATCGGGAAGGACAACTGGGACAAGCGGTTCAGCCACAACCATATTACCCGGGAGAAAATCCGGCTCTGCGGTTCGGAATACGCATTGGTGGATTGGCGATTCTCCGGTGTCAACGACATCGGTTACGACATTGCGGCGCTGGCCTGCGTGCTTTCCGGGGAGGACGAGCTGCAGGACGCAGTGATCGCAGAATTTCTGGAACCTACCCCGGAGGTACGGCGGCACCTGTATGCCTGCCGGGCCGTGTACGGTTTCCATGCGTTCCTGCTGGGGATCTACTATTCCAATTCCGAGAATGAATTCTCCAACAACCTGTATCGCAACTGGTGCCTGACCCGGCGCTTTGTCCGGAAAGCGGAGGAGCTGCTGTCAGGCCGCCGCAGCCAGTATCTGACCGACGGGCAGGCGGCCTATGTGGAAGAGAAGCTCGGTCAGAGAATTGCCTCTCTGGAGCCGCTGTCCGGCGGCGTGACAAACCTGACTTACGCGCTTTGTACGGAATCCGGTAAAAAATATGCCCTCCGTGTTCCCGGAAAGGGTACCAACGAGTACATCAATCGGGCAGACGAGATGGCCAACATCGCCGTGGCAAACACGCTGGGCATCATGCCCTATGTGACCTGCGCGGATCCGGAGACCGGCATCCTGATTATGGATTTCATTGAGAACAGCGTGGCATGCTCCATGGAAGATGTGTATCACGATGCATCCCTGGAGCGGATCTGCCGGACGCTGCATCAGGTGCACACCTCCGGAAAGACCTTCCGCAATGAGTTTGACATTCCGAAAATGCAGAAGATGTACCGGGAGCATTTCCGGGAGTTGGGAGGAAACGCACCGAAGCCGCTCCGGCGGGAGGAAAAGCGGATGGACGAATGGATGGATTACTTGTTCCGGGAGTACCCGAAAGAGCTGGTGACCTGCCACATCGACCCCAAGCTGAACAACTTCCTGAAAAAGGGGAACAGGATTTTCCTCATCGATTGGGAGTATTCCGGCATGGCGGATCTCTATTTTGAACTGGCAAACTTTGCCCTGACAAACAATCTGAGCGAGGAAGAGGAAAAACGATTCCTGGACTGCTATTTTCGGGTGTCAGGGATTCCGTTCCGCAGGGAAAAATACCTGCTCTATAAATTCGTCACGGACTATCTTTGGATCTACTGGCACCTGATCAAGTGCCAGGAAAATTCCATGGTGGAGTACAACGAAATGAGCTGGAAAAAGCGTCTGATGCGGGGAAAAGCAGTCCTCGATCTTCTGGAAAAGGAGCGCGTATGAAGCAGGTAATCGTAATGGCGGCGGGCCTGGGATCCCGCCTGAGGGAGCTGACGAAGGAGACACCGAAGCCTCTTCTGCAGATCAACGGCAAGCCGATTCTGGAGACGAACATCGAGTACATGATGGAAGCCGGAATCGACCGGATTGTGCTGATCGTGGGTTATCTCAAGGAGAAATTCTTCTATCTGAAGGAAAAGTACCAAGGTCAGATCGATATCGAATTTGTCATCAACGACCGCTATGCGGAGTTCAACACGGTCTACTCCATGTACTGCGCCCGGGATCAGTTCCTCTGCGACAGCTACATCGTGACCGCAGACAACTACCTGATGACCAATCTCTATCAGAAGTACCGGGCGGACTACAGCTTCTATCTGTTCCGTCCCGCCCAGCACTTTGAAAAAGAGGAGTGGACCGTGCGTCTGGACGGGAATATGCGGCTTCTGGATGTGGATCTCCACGGCCACGACGGAAATTCCTATTCCGGTGTGTCCTTCTGGAAGAAGGAGGATCTGGACTACATCCGTGCAAGGCTGGAGGAAGTGGACTGGCAGGACGATAAAACCAGGAAAATGTACTGGGACAATGTACTGCTGCCCCATCTGAAGGAGTTTGCGGTCCACGCAAAGATCCTGGAGGATGACAGGGAGTTTTATGAAGTTGACGATCAGGATGACCTGAAGAGATTGTCGGATTACTTGAAGGGAGAATGTATGTTATGAACATTTCCATGAAGGAAGCCCGAAAGAGGGGCCTGAGACCGGCCGTTATTCTGTTCCCGGTGCTCATTTTTGCGACGCTGATCATCATCGGTCTGGTGGACGGCAAGGCATTTATCGGGATGCTGAACACCGTATTCCAGAGCCTGATGGTCAACGGAAGCTGGTTTATCAGTCTGGGAACACTGATCAGTGTGATCTTTATGATTTTTGTGTTCTTCCATCCCATCGGCAAGGTGAAGCTGGGAGGCAAGGATGCGAAGCCGGAATTCAGCATGTGGAACTGGTTTGCCATTTCCCTCTGCTCCGGCATCGGCACCGGCATCGTGTTCTGGGGTGCAGTGGAGCCGCTGAAGTTTGCCATGGAGCCTCAAGCGTCCCTCGGCATTACCCCCGGCTCCAGTACCGCCGTCATCTGGGCACTGAGCAAGAGCTATATGCAGTGGTCCTTTGCCCCCTATGCCACCTATGCCATCTTCGGCGTGGTCATCGCATTTGCCTACTTTAACCTGAGAAAGCCCTACTGTGTCAGCTCCGCATTTTCCCCGCTGCTGGGACAGAGAGCGGAAAAGAAATGGGTCAGAGGCGTTGTGGATACCCTGACCGTGTTTGCCATCACCGGCGGCGTGGCCGGATCCCTGGGCTACGGCCTCCTGCAGATCGGCAGCGGCCTGAGCACCCTGTTCGGCATGCCTCTGAACAACCTGACCTACTCCCTGATCTGCCTGTTCATCGTTGTGGTGTACAACATCTCCAGCATTTCCGGAATGAAAAAGGGCATCAAGTGGCTCAGCGACAAGAATGCATGGATGTTCATCATTCTGATGGTGCTGGCCTTCGTGTGCGGCCCGGCACAGTGGATCTGCAACCTGTTCACCGAGTCCTTCGGCAGCTTTGTCTCCACGTTTGTGGAATCCATCACCGCCGTTTCTCCCTTTACGGATGCGGGCACCGCAGCCGGCAGCGTCTGGTATGAGTCCAGCGGCCTGTGGCCCCAGTGGTGGGATCAGTTCGCTTTTGTGGATTACTTTGCCTTTGCTCCCATCGTCGGCCTGTTCTGCATTAAGCTGGCGAAGGGCAGAACCATCCGTGAGTTTGTTCTGATGAACTGGTTCGTGCCTGCCATGTTCGGCGTGCTGTGGTTTGCCGTGTTCGGCGGCCTGACGCTGGACATCCAGTTCAACTTTGCGGCTTACGCCGGCAGGGTGGACCTGCAGGGCTGTGCGACGCTGTACGATTATATGCTCAAGTTCGGCAACGAGGCCATGATGCTGAAGGTGATCGAGGTCATTCCTCTGGCGAGCATCCTCAAGCCCATTGTTCTGGCTCTGATCGTGCTGTCCTTTGTGACCATGGCTGACTCCATGACCTCCACCGTCTCTCTGATGACCATCAACCGCAACGAGGACGTGGAGGAGGCTCCTGCAGCACTGAAGCTGATGTGGGGCATCCTGATGGGCGTGGCCGCCCTGGTGCTGACCCTGACGGGCAACATTGAAGGGATCAAGATGATCAAAACCATTGCCGGATTCCCGATTTTGCTGCTGGGTCTGATAATGATCGGCATGTTTGTTGTCTATGTTCTGAAAAAGGAGAACAAAAAGACCCTCCAGGAAATGATGGATGACTGAGCCGGAAAACCCGGCCCGAAAACACAAGCCCCACTGCTTCCGTTTTCCGGAAGCGGCGGGGCTTTTTCGTCAGTCCGGAGAGGAAACCGTTCCCCAGGACTCCTCCGGCAGGGCGGCCAGCACCAGGATCCCCAGTACGTCCCGGTAGATCTCCGGGAACTGGGAGAGGGGAAGAGGATTGGTGCCTTCTCCGACTTCGATGGTGTAGCCCGGCCGGCGGAAGTATTGGATGAACCAGTCCTTGTAACCGGCAAAGGCGGAGGCATAGGGGGTTATCGCCAGACGGTACCCGCTGACATCCGCAAACTGTTCGCCCAATTCCCGGGCGCCTTCCACAAAGAGATCGTCAAACTGCCAGTAGATCTCCTTTCCCTGGGAGTGAAAGGCCAGCACCAGCTCCGGCTGGATAAACTCCGTGTAGCCGGACAGCGCTTCCGTCTCCCGCTGATTCAGGGGTGCGCGGCCCACATAGTCCCGGGGACCGGGCCGGGTGAAGCCCTGGGCGAACTTGATCTCCCGGGCCTGAAGCCAGCCTGCCGGGTAGTTCAGGTTCAGATCGACGCCAAGAAGATTGGCTTTCCAGCCTTCCGGGAAGGGAATGGAAGGGTAAAACTCCGAAAGCAGGGAGGCATCCCGGTACTCCGGGCTGTCCTCCGGGATGGCCCCGGTGACCAGATCCACCCCGTCCGGGTCCACCATGGGCACCATGTACACCGTGGCCTGCTCTGCAAGGCTTCTTGCGGGAGCACCGAAAATCTCTCCGTCCGACAGGATCGCCTCGGCCCAGTCCTCGCAGAATTTCAGCAGGATGGGGGTGGTGATCCACTCGTTTGCATGGTGAGCGGCGGTGTAGATCACCTTCCGGGGGCCGTTTCCGATCACCAAAGTCCGCATTGCCCGGCCGAATTCCGTAATGGTCAGGATCTCGCTGCGGCAGAAAGGGTATTTCTCCACAAGCGCATGAATGGTCTCTCCGCAGAGGGCGGAGGTATAGGGAACATCCGTCTTGACGATTGCCATAAAAACCACCTCCGACCATTCTATGCCGGAGGTGGTTTTCCATGTTACTCTTTTTGACTTTCCAGGTAGATCAGCAGCACCGCAATGTCTGCCGGGCTGACGCCGGAGATTCTGCCGGCCTGCCCGATGGACAGGGGACGGACTTGGGCCAGCTTCTGTCTTGCCTCCAGCCGGAGACCGGTAATGGAGGCGTAATCCGTGTCGGCGGGGAGCAGCCGGCTTTCCTCCCGGCGGAACTCCTCCACCTGCTTCTGCTGCCGGGCCAGATATCCGGCATATTTGATCTGGATCTCTGCCTCCTGGGTGACGGCCTCGGGCAGGGCAGGACGGTCCGGATCAAAGGGGGCCAAATCCTGATAGGTGA
Source organism: Bacillota bacterium (assembly GCA_029224785.1). Lineage (GTDB taxonomy): Bacteria > Bacillota > Clostridia > Oscillospirales > Oscillospiraceae > Faecousia. The sequence continues at coordinate 6,543 of JAQXVF010000028.1, read as the reverse complement.
TCTGAGGCCGGCGAAGCAGATCCGCCAGCCGGGCGGAATTGGCCACCGGGGCGGTGCCCTTTTCCTCCAGCATGGCGTTGAGAGATTGGGAAGCGGCCACGCCGCTGCCCTCCAGACGGCGGACCTCCCGATCCACGGAGGCATATTTTTCCTCCACCCGGGCAAGCTGCTCCGGCGGCACAAGACCTACCGCCGCACCGATGGCGGTCAGCCGCTGATCGGCGTTGTCCTGGCGGTGCAGAAGCCGGTATTCGGACCGGGACGTCATGATCCGGTAGGGTTCTTCCGTCCCCTTGGTCACCAGGTCGTCAATGAGGGTGCCGATGTAGCTGGTATCCCGGGTGAGGATCATGGGGGGCCTTCCCAGCAGCTTCAGGGCGGCGTTGATGCCGGCAACCAGTCCCTGAGCGGCGGCTTCCTCGTAGCCGGAGGTGCCGTTGAACTGCCCGGCACCGTAAAGACCGGAGATCTTCTTGGTTTCCAGAGTGGGCAGCAGCTCCGTAGGATCCACACATTCGTATTCGATGGCATAGGCAGGGCGCATCATTTCCGCGTGCTCCAGACCGGGAATGGTGCGCATCATGGCAAGCTGCACATCCTCCGGCAGGCTGGAGGAGAAGCCCTGAATGTACAGCTCCTCCGTGTTCCGGCCGCAGGGCTCAATAAAGAGCTGGTGACGGCTTTTTTCCGGGAACCGGACGATTTTCGTTTCAATGCTGGGGCAGTACCGGGGACCCACACCGGAAATGGTGCCGTCGTACATGGGGCTCCGGTCCAGATTCTCCCGGATGATCCGGTGGGTCTCCTCGTTGGTGTAGGTCAGGTAGCAGACGGCGGAGTTGTCCACCGGCTGTTTCGTCCGGAAGGAAAAAGGCTCCGGAACTGCATCTCCGGGCTGCACCTCCATTTTGGAAAAATCCACGCTGCGGCGGTTGATCCGGGGCGGCGTACCGGTTTTGAACCGGCGAAGGCGCAGCCCCAGCGACCGAAGACAGTCTGCCAGACCCACGGCGGCGTGCATTCCGTCCGGGCCGGAGGCACAGACGGAGGAACCGGTAATGACGGTGCTGTCCAGATAGGTTCCGGTGGCCACCACGATGGCCTTGGCCTCATATTCGGCACCCAGTTGGGTGCGAAGTCCCCGGACGCAGCCGTTTTCCACCCGGATTTCCGTGATCATGGCCTGCTTGAGCTGCAGATTCTCCTGCATCTCCAGGGTGTGCTTCATGTATTCCTGATATCGCCGCCGGTCTGCCTGGGCCCGGAGGGAGTGGACGGCGGGACCCTTTCCCCGGTTGAGCATCCGGTACTGGATGCAGCAGGCGTCGGCAGCCACGCCCATTTCTCCGCCCAGGGCGTCCAGCTCCCGGACCAGATGCCCCTTGCCGGTGCCGCCGATGGCGGGGTTGCAGGGCATATTGCCCACGGCGTCCAGATTGATGGTAAACAGGAGGGTGCGAAGGCCCAGCCGGGCGGCGGCCAGGGCTGCCTCGATGCCTGCGTGGCCGGCACCGATGACGGCTACGTCACAGCTTCCCGCGCAATAGGTGGTCATGCTTCCGCCTCCGCCCGGGGCTGTACTTCCGGCTCCGGGATGGGATGGCACACAACTTCGCAGCGGTTGATGGGGGTGCCCAGAGCGTAGAATTTCTCTTCATAGCCGGTCATGATGCCCACCGGGCCGTTTTCGTGGAGATTTCGGGTGACATTTTTCGTCTCCAGCCCCAGAAATTCCATCTCCTCCAGGGAGAACTGGAACAGGGGGGCATTATCGGTCTTAAAGTGGATCTCCCCACCGTCCCGAAGGACCCGGGAATACATCCGCAGGAAGGTGCGGAAGGTCAGCCGGCGCTTGGCGTTTTTCTTCCGGGGCCAGGGATCCGGAAAATTGATAAACAGGCGGTCGATCTCCCCGGCGGCAAAGCAGCCTTCCATCTTGGCTACGTCCATATCCACGAAAAACACGTTGGAAAGGTCCATATCCCGGGCCTTCTCCATGGCCATGACCATGGCTTCCCGGCAGCGCTCAATGGCGATCACCAGAACCTCCGGATTTGCCTGGGCCGTCTCCACCGTGAATTTGCCTTTTCCGCAGCCCACTTCCACCCAAAGGGCGCTGCACTGGGGATACAGGTCCCGCCATGTGCCTGCCATGGATTCCGGCCGGGCAACCAGCCAGCGGGCGCAGGCTTCCATCCGGGGGCCGACGTTGGGCTTTTTTCTCATTCTCATAGGGGTTCCTCCGTGATGCGGCGGGGCCGCTGAAATTTCAATATTCTATTATAGCAGAAATCTGCCAATAGTAAAGAAAAAATCCGGAAACCGCAGGGGGTTTCCGGATGATAGGCTTCTTTTGGGATGAGCGCTTGCAGCAGGCCGCGGAGCTCCTGACTGCCACCCGGGCCAGCAGGAAGGGAGTGGTTTCCTTGCCGTGGATACCTTGGGATTCCGCTACGGAAACGGCCTGATCATGACCGTGTTGTCGGTGTAGGCGGAATTCTTGGAAAACAAGGGGAAATCCTTGCTTTGATTGTCCATATCGTGGCTGCCGAGGATATCCTCCAAAAATGGATCCGTACATCTTACTTACCCCTTTTCTTGTAGTCCTCGTCCACCTTCCGCTTCCAGTTGGCAGACAGAGGTGCGGCACAGCAGCGCACCTGGGTAATGGCTTCGCTGACGGTTTCGTAGATCACATTGGTTCCTTCGCTGTCCGCATGGTAGTTGGCGGCACGGTCTGCGCTGATGCCAAACCGGGCGGCTTCCTTGGCCGCGTCAATATTGGCACCCAGGAACAGAAACTCCCAGCCGTATTTTTCCTTCTGCCGTTCAATCATCGCTTTCAGCCGGTCGTAGGTGAATTTCCGGCTGGCGTTTTCCATCCCGTCGGTGGTGATGACGAACAGGGTCTTTTCGGGACGGTCTTCCTCCCGGGCGTACTTATGGACATTGCCGATGTGGTGGATGGCACCACCCACCGCGTCCAGCAGGGCGGTGCAGCCCCGGACATAGTACTCCTTACGGGTCATTGACTCGATCCGCTGGATATCCACCCGGTCATGGATGACTTCGCTTTCGTTGTCAAACAGCACCGTGGATACAATGGCTTCGCCGGGTTCCCCCTTTTGCTTTTCAATCATGGCGTTGTAGCCACCGATGGTGTCCTCCTCCAGCCCCGCCATGGAACCGCTGCGATCTAAGATGAATACCAGTTCCGTCAGATTCTTTTTCATATGAAATACCTCCTATAACGTGGGTGTCTTGAACTTACACCCATATTATAGGAGGTTTTACGTTTAATAGGGTCAACTGGGAGGGGACTTTTACACTCCCAGCAAGGCTTGGTCAAACTCGTATAGAGCCAAATTGATCTCAATGATGTTGTAATTGCCCTGCTCGATGAAATAGCGGATGATGAGATCGAATTTGCTGCTGTTTGTCAGGGCGTAGCCTGCTCTGCCGATCAGATCACGGGTCGCATCCAAATCCAGCTCCAACGCCAGTGCCAGAGCGATGGCGGTGGGCTTGGTGGGCTTGTAATCGGGATTGTTGCGGATTTTGGAGAAGTGCTGTTTGGAGATATTTGCTTTTTTGTAGATTTCCGAATCCTTTTTGCCGGTCTTGTCGATCAGCTTCAGCAGGGTTTCCGTAAATCCGGCATCCGCCTGCTTCAGCATATCCTCCAGAGACATGGCTTTGGACGCGCAGGGAAGCGGTTCCGCAAAAGCAGCGCTGCTCTCGCACACCTCCATGTCCCGGCGTCGACGGGCGTAAGGGCGATAGCGCCGGTGGAAGTCTGCACCGTATTCTGCCGTTTCCTTGGCCTGCACATAGTTTTCGTCGATGTAGCTGGCAACCCGGTGGAACAGCTTTTCCGACAGCCTGAAAGCATCCTGATGGAACACCACCAGATAAATCTGCATCTCATGCTCCGGCAGAAACGCGCTGAACGCAGAGATGGCAATTTGCAACGCCCTGTCCTTGGGGAATCCGTAATTGCCGGTGGAAATGAGGGGAAAGGCGATGGATTCGCACCTGTTTTCCAGCGCCAGGTTCAGCGCGGAGTCATAGCACTGCCGCAGCAGCTTTTCTTCGCCATACTCGCCGCCCTGCCAAACCGGGCCGACGGTGTGAATGACATATTTCGCATTCAGCCCGTATCCCGGGGTGATGGCGGAGCTGCCCACCGGGATACTCCCGATTTTCTTCCGGGCTTCCAGCAGCGCCGGGCCTGCTTTGGCGTGGATACCGGCATCGGTGCCGGAACCGATCACAGGTTTGGGGTTCGCGGTATTCACGATGGCATCCACGGTCATGTTGGTAATGTCATTTCTCACGATCTCAAAGGGCATAGGCTCACCTCCTGCTTGTGTCTATTTTACGGCATTTTTGTATTTCGGTCAATAGCAGAGGCTTATATCCAAGTGTGATGAAAATGACGCAAACCCTATGGGATCTTGGGATCCCACGGTTTTTCGCTGACCAGACAGATCGGCGGATGGGATTGGCTTTGGAACAAATCCAGAAATAGAATATCATGTGTACCGTAATGGTTGAAAAGTGGCTGCGGCTCCAAGGGAATCCGGTTTTCTATCTTCTCCTGCCGTGGCAGACGAAGAGGCAGCCGATTGGCTGCCTCTTTTTGGGATAGAGAGGGCATTGGTTAAAATCCACAAATACACGCCGATTTCTGCTTATTCACTATTGTAAAACAACATATGATGTGATAACATGATATCAATCTGATTGGAAAACACAAGCAGATAAAGTCCCCCTGGGGAATAAAACACGAAGGAGCGTTGAGAAATGAAGTACTTACGTAAAATATCGGCATTGCTTCTGGCGCTGGTGCTGATCTGCCAGTTTGTGCCGGCGGTTCACGCGGAAACCGTGGCCAGCGGCACCTGCGGCGAAAACCTGACCTGGGTGCTGGATGGCGAAGGAACCCTGACGATTTCCGGATCCGGTGAAATGTACCCGTATAGCTACTCCAGTGTGGCTCCTTGGGGGGATTATAGGTCCCAAATCACCTCCGTGGTAATCGAAGACGGTGTGACCAGCATTGGCAGCCGTGCGTTCTATTATTGCAGCAGCCTGACCGGCATCACCATCCCGGACAGTGTGACCAGCATTGGCGACAGTGCGTTCGAAGGCTGCAGCAGCCTGACCGGCATCACCATTCCGGACAGTGTGAGCAGCATTGGTGAGTCTGCGTTCTCTAACTGCCGCAGCCTGACCGGCGTCACCATCCCGGACAGCGTGACCTACATTGGTGACTATGTGTTCCAATACTGCCTCAGCCTGACCAGCATCACCATCCCGAACAGTGTGCCCAATATTGGAAACATTATGTTCTATAACTGCAGAAGCCTGACCAGTGTCACTATCCCGAATAGTGTGACCAGCATTGGCGAATGGGCATTCTTAGACTGCAGCAGCCTGACCAGCATCACCATCCCGGATAGTGTGACCTACATTGGCAGCGGTGCGTTCGAAGGCTGCAGCAGTTTGAATGGAATTTGGGTGGAGGACGGTAACCCCAATTTTTCCAACGATGAATCCGGTGTTCTGTTTGACAAGGATAAGTCAACGTTGATTGCCGCACCCGGTGCGATTGCGGAATATATCATCCCGGACAGTGTGACCATCATTGACGCCTGGGCATTCTCTGGCTGCAGCAGCCTGACCGGCATCACCATCCCGGACAGTGTGACCAGCATTGGCGACTGGGCATTCTCTGGCTGCAGCAGCCTGACCGGCATCACCATCCCGGATAGTGTGACCTACATTGGCAGCGGTGTGTTCGAAGACTGCAGCAGTTTGCATGGAATTTGGGTGGAGGACGGCAACCCCAATTATTCCAGTGATGAATCCGGTGTTCTGTTTAACAAGAATAAGTCAACATTGATTGCCGCACCCGGTGCGATTGAGGAATATATCATCCCGGACAGTGTGACCAGTATTGGCGACTGTGCGTTCGCTGGCTGCAGCAGCCTGACCGGTGTTACCATCCCGGACAGTGTGACCAGCATTGGTGAGTCTGCGTTCAATAGATGCACCAGTCTGACCGGCATCACCATCCCGGACAGTGTGACCTACATTGACGAGTGGGCATTCTCTGGCTGCAGCAGCCTGACCAGTGTCACCATCCCGGACAGTGTGACCAGCATTGGCGACTTCGTATTCTCTGACTGCAGCAGCCTGACCAGTATCACCATCCCGGACAGTGTGACCAGCATTGACGACTGGGCATTCTCTGGCTGCAGCAGCCTGGTTAAGATTTCCTTTAACGGAAACGCACCTCGGATTTCCGAAAATGCTTTTTTCGATGTTACCGCTACGGCATATTACCCGGCAGACAACGAAACCTGGACCGATGACGTACTGCAGAACTACGGCGGTACCCTGACCTGGGTCGAAGGGTTTCCCAAGGACGGCTGGGAGAAAGAAGACGGCAAGTGGTACTACTATGAAGATAACCAGCCCGTCACCGGGTGGAAGAAGATCTCCGCCAAATGGTATTACTTTAACAGCACCGGTATC
>JAQXVF010000027.1 GCA_029224785.1 Bacillota bacterium | reverse complement strand
CCAAGGAGTACCGCGCCCGGATCCGCCGGGAACTGGCGGATGATGATCTGATCCCCGTTCCGGGCAGACCCCGGACATTTCTGGACCCGGAAGAACCCTGGCTCCGCAGCCGTCTGGAGCAATATCTGGAAATTTAAGGGACTGTTGCAAAACGAGAGTTTTGCAGCAGTCCCATTTGCTTTTTACCAATCCTTGACGGAGCCGTCAAAGGCACGCTTTGCCGCATTGCTGCCCCGCTCGTTGGCAGGATACAGCTCCTCTGCATCGTCGGCCAGTTCGATGCCGATGCCCGGGCCTTCCGGAATCATCAGGCAGCCGTTTTCGTAGCGGAAGGGTTCCTTCACCATCTTGTCCTCGGCGCCGTTCAGGCAGAAGCCGGGCAGCTCCTGGATCCCCAGATTGGGGATGGAGGCGCAGATCTGCAGGCAGGCTGCGGTGGAAACCGGGCCCAGAGGGTTGTGGGGGATCACCAGCACGTCGTTGGCTTCCGCCACGGCGCAGATCTTCTTTGTGGTGGTGATGCCGCCTACCGCACACACATCCGGGCGGATATAGCTTGCCGCATGGCGGCTCATGAGCACCTGGAACTCCCTCAGGTCGATGTAACGCTCACCGGTGGCGATGGGCACCCCGATCTTGGAGGCAACCTCTGCCATGGAATCCACATTATCGGGAGGAACCGGATCCTCCAACACCATGGGGTGGTAGGGCTCCACAGCCCGGCCGAAGGCGACGGCTTCCGGCACGGTCATGCCCCGGTGCACTTCCAGCACGAAATCGAAATCGGGGCCTACCGCCTCACGGCACAGGCGGACCTTTTCCAGTTCGCTTTCAATCCGGCTGGAGAAGAACTCACCCTTGCCGTCCTTGGTGGGCGCGATGGGGCCGTTGACGAAGATCTTGGCAGCACTGAAGCCCTGATCCTGGAGTTTCCTGTAGCCCTCCACCAGGGTGGCGTTGTCACTGGCCTTGGTCATCACGGAGGCATACACCCGAACCTTCTCCCGGGTCTTGCCTCCCAGCAGTTCGTACACGGGCACACCCAGAGCCTTGCCCTTGATGTCCCACAGGGCGATGTCGATGGCGGAGATGGCGCTCATGATGACGGACCCGCGGAAATAGACGGAGCGGAGGAAATTCTGATTGAAGTCCTCAATGCGGAAGGGGTCCTTGCCGATGAGGTACTCCTTGAATTTCAGGATCGCCGCAGCGGTTGCCTGAAGGTAGCCCCAATTGCCGGCTTCACCCAGGCCAACGATACCGGCATCGGTATACACCTGTACGAACAGGTAATGCTTGGCAAAGCGAAGCTTCAGATCTGTAATTTTCATATGATTGCTCCTTTTATGCTCTTAGTATGCGGGGAACACAGTCATCACAATGAGAACGGAGGTCACCGCAATGATGATGGAGGGCAGCCAGCCCATTTTCAGCAGATCCTTCCCGTCATATCCGCCGTGCTCCATGACCACGGGGATAGCAGGCGTTGCCATGGGGGCAATGATGGCGAAAGCGGCCATGGGGCTGGGGACGAACTGCGTCAGGGCGAAGGTCAGAAGGATGTAGCCTGCCAGGGCAGTCTTGAAATTACCGCCGCTGATTCTGTACACCAGGTTGGACATCTTGTGCACCGCCTGGGTACGGTTGAAGCCGGCAGCGACCACAAACATACTGACGATCAGGGTGATGTTTGCGTTGCTCATGACTGCCAGCACATCTTTGGCCGGAAGCAGGCCGGAAAATGCGACCAGGCAGAACACGCAGGTTGCCACCACACCGGCAGTGGTGCGCAGCTTGTCTGCGAACACGTAGCCCAGAATCATAAATGTGAAGATTCCGAGTCAAATCCTGATTTGCATCGTCATAACATTTCTCCTTTTTCTTTTTTCCACCCTTTTGTCTTCCCGGGCGGTTTGTACAAGGATTATAGCATGAAAAAAAGAGGGCTGTCGTTGGGATAATTCGGGTAATCTGCGGTTGCCGGAATCCTCTTGTCAAAAATGCTCATGGTCATTTTTTGACTGATATGTTTGTAAAATATGGTATTTGGGGTTATTTCAGAACATTTTCTGGATACATACAAATTTTCTCCATTTTTGAAAAAATGGGGAAAATTCTGCCTCTTCCGTTTTGCACAAAAAGCGGTCCGGGCCCCTGTTTTTCTCCCTATGCGGCGGAAAAGCGTCCCTCCGCCCTCTCTTTTTCCTTTACACGGGCAGAAAACTACGGTATATTGATATGGAAAGTGTTTCCCGGATTCTCCCGGGAAAGCCGTACTCCGGAAAGAAAGGGTGCATACGCATGAAACTGATCGAAGAATTGAAGCGGCAGGCAGATGCTCTGCTGCCTGAAATGACCGCCTGCAGGCAGGATCTCCATCGCTACGCCGAAACGGGCTGGCTGGAGATCCGCACAAGCTCCATCATCGCCCGGAAGCTGACCCAGCTCGGCTATGAGGTCCTCACCGGAAAGGATGTATGCCTCGCTGAGGCCCGGATGGGCGTTCCTGCCGGGGAAATCCTGGAAAAGAACTATCTCCGCGCCCTGGAGCAGGGCGCCATCCAGCCCTATGCCCAGCAGGCCAAGGACGGTTTCACCGGCGTCATCGGCATTCTCCGCTGCGGCGAAGGCCCTGTAATCGCCATGCGGTTTGACATCGATGCTCTGGGTGTATTTGAGGACACCTCCGATGCCCACCGTCCCGCAAGAGAGGGCTTTTCCTCCGTCAATACCGGCATGATGCACGCCTGCGGCCATGACGGACACACATCCATCGGTCTGGGTGTAGCGCAGGTGCTGATGAATCTGCGCCATCAGCTCCGGGGTACGGTGAAGCTGATCTTCCAGCCTGCAGAGGAAGGCGTCCGCGGTGCCAAGGCCGTTGTGGCCCACGGTCATCTGGACGATGCGGATTACCTGATCGCCAACCATCTGGGCGGCGGCAGAGGGAGCTTCCCATACCGGATCGGTCTTTCCACCGGCTCCACCCTGGCAACCTCCAAGCTGGACATCATCTTCCACGGCAAAGCTGCCCATGCCGGCGCGGCACCGGAAACGGGAGACAACGCCATGCTGGCAGCCGCCACCGCCGTGCTGAACCTCCACGCCATCCCCCGCTGCAGCACCGGTGACACCCGCATCAATGTGGGGACGCTGCATGCCGGTTCCGGACGGAACGTGATCTGCGACAATGCCGTTCTGGAGGTGGAGGTCCGGGGTTCTTCCACGGAAACCAACCGGTATGTGGAGGAGTATGCCCGCCGGATCGCGGAAGCCGCCGCTCAGATGCATGGCTGCACCTGCCGGATCGATCTGGTGGGCGCCGCCGAATCCCTCCGGAGCAGCCCGGAGATGATCGCCCTGTGTCAGGAGGTCTGCAAAAAGCTGGACATCTCCGTTGCCCCTCCCAGCGCCCGTGCCGGTGCCAGTGAGGACTGCTCCTACATGATGAACCGGGTCCTCAGCCATGGCGGCAAGGGTGTGTTTTTCAACACCCTGACCTCCTGTGCCGGTCCTGCCCACAGCCGGATCTTCGATGTGGACGAATCCGCCTTCCCTACCGCTGTCAAAGTCTTCTGCGGCATGGCCTTCGAACTGATGGGGATCCTGGACGATCCTGCAGAGAACTGATTGGCCGCCGGGCCATAAAACTGCATCACCGCCGAAACCGTGCCCGGCAGGGCACAGGCTTCGGCGGTTTTTTCCGGGAAGCATCCCCTCTCCCATTTCCGCCACGGAAGAATTATTGTTTTATTATAATTTCTCCTTGACAAAGGTACTGCCTCGTGTTATCATACAGCCATTAATTATTGAAAAACAATAATCGGAGGCGCATTATGAAAAACCATCTGATCTGGTTCTTTGCCATATTGGCGCTGGCGGCGCTGCTTGCCATCGGCTGCACGGTCTTAGGCATTGCAAACGGGATCCTGATTCTGGCCTTGCCGTTTACCCTGGCAGGCAAGGGTCTCCGGGCGCTGAGTCTTTCCGGCAGCACAGGAAATATGGCCGCCATTGTCCTTTACGGCGTGCTGTGCCTGCTGCCGCTGCTTCTGAAGCTCCGGGGAAAGCGAACGTGGAAGGACCTTCTTCTTCCGGTCTGCTCCGCCCTGCTGTTTTATGTGCTCTACGGCATGATCAACCCGGCCTGCCGTCCCCTGATCCTGCGCAACGATGCCGGCACCGCATCCATGGCCGGTGCCGTGTACAGCGTCCTGCTGTGCTGGGGGATCCTTTCCCTGACGGAAGCCTGTTCCGAGGCAGGGACGGAGAAAATCTACGGCACCCTTCGGATCTTTCTCCTTCTCTGCGTCGCCGAATGCGTCGTTGGCATTCTGATCGGCTTAGGGAGCTGCCTGGAATCCATCCGGAGTGTAAAGGCCGCCAACACCATGCCCGGGCTGAATCTTGCCCCCACCTATCTTTTCATGGTTCTTTCGTTTGCAATGACCGTTCTGGAGTACGGTCTGGACATTCTGCTGTTGGCCCTTGCCGGGAAGCTGCTGCTTCAATTGCAGGCGGATGCCTACAGCGAACACAGTTTCCGCGCATCCCGGGTATTGTCCGTCTGGTGCAGAAGGAGCCTGATCCTGCTCTCCCTTTCCGGTGCCGCTTTGAACGCCGCCCAAATCGTGTTTGCCGGAAGCCTGCATTCCGCAGACGTTGTCGTCCATTTCCCTGTGGTGGGTCTTGCCCTGTCCTTCGGGCTGCTGGTGCTGACCCGGCTGCTCTTGCAGGGAAAAGAATTGAAAGATGACAACGACCTCTTTATCTGAGGAGGCGACGTATGGCCATCATATCGCATTTAGACGAGGTCCTGCGGCAGCGGGGCATCACATCCAGGCAGCTATGCCAGCAGATCGGCATCACCGAGGCCAACCTGTCCATCCTGCGAAGCGGCAAAGCCAAGGGCATCCGGTTTGGTACCATCAACAGGATTTGCTACTATCTTCAATGCGACGTGGGAGACATTCTGAAATTTGACGGAAACCTGAACGAGGAGGATTGCAATGAGTAAACGGATTGTGGCGCTTTTCCTGGTGATGGGATTGACCATTTGCCTGTGTGGATGTCAGCTTGCGAAGCCGGAGGGGGAAACCCTGTCGTCCTCCGATCGTCTGGTAGGCGTCTTTGTTACAAGGGAGCATCTGGACCTGTTTGACATGGAAGGCTATTTGCAGGACCATATCGGAAGCTTCTCCGGCGGAGAGATCACCATAGACAGCGCCCCGGAGTACCGGCAGCGAGTGTACGCCACCCTTGTGAAAGAGCCATTTCAGGACAGCGCCGGGCAGCAGCACTTTCACTGCAATTACGAGTTCCCGGAACTGGACGGAACGATCCTTGCGGTCTATCAGATGGGCGACGGAGAAGGGGCCTACCGGTCATCGGATGCAGGAGAGGGCTTCTGCAACGTTTCTGTTCAGTTCCTGGAAACGGAAAACGTGATCTGCGGCACGCTCTGGCAGGCGCTGGGCTCCGGAGAAGTCTGTTACTATCTGAATCCGGTGTTCCAGACCTCCGACGGCCAGGTATACCTGACCGCAGGCAGCGGCATTCAGACGAATTCCGACCTGGGAGGACGGATGACCGGCACCCTGTCGGAGACATACACCGTCACGGAAAACGGTCAGACCCGGGAGGAGTCTTTTCGGGCAGAAGTGACGGTTGATTTTGTCCGGCCGGCAGACAGGGTGACCATTCTCCAGATGAACGAGGCGCATCAGGAGATCGGCAGAGACGTCTTCCCGGCGGAGAACCTGCCGGAGCAGTATACACCGGCCGGAGAGGCAGCCTATCTTCTTGTGGAGGTCTGCAGCGGAACAGAGATTCTCCGGCAGCTCTGTCAGCCGGAAGATGACCGCTTTTCGGTTTTCGTCCCCCTGGATGCCCGGCTCTGTACGGAGCATTTCACCGCAGTGAACTGGCAGGATCCGGCGTAATCATTCTCAAAAACAGGAAAACGGGCGGTCGGATTGCCAATCTCCGATCGTCCGTTTTTTCTGCGCAGTCCCGGTTCCTTCCTGTTCTTTTCCACATGATCCGGCAAACCGGCTTCCGCACGACGACAGTTCTTCCCAAGCAAACATGGCCAAATGCTCTGGTTTTTGTTTCAAGAATCAGAATTCCGGAATTGCAATCCGGTGATGCTTTATTGTATAATAGAGAAAACCGCAGATGGAAACGAGGGAGATAGATGGAAAACGAAACCAGGTACCTACTGGAAATGAAGCACATCGTGAAAAAATTCGGCCCCATTGTTGCGCTCAGCAACGGATACGTCAGCGCAGAGCGCGGCAAGGTCACCGCGCTTGTGGGCGGCAACGGTGCGGGTAAGTCCACCCTGATCAAGATTCTGTCCGGTGCGGTTCCCGCCGACGATGGCGAAATTCTCTTTAACGGGCAGCCCGTGACCATCCGGAATGTGAGAGATGCGCTGCGCATCGGCATCAAAACCATTTATCAGGATCTGGCGCTGATCGATCCGTTCACCGTCACCGAGAATCTGTTCGTCGGCCGGGAAATCACCTACGACGGCCCCTTCAAGTTCCTGAAAATTCTGAATAAAAAGGCCATGACGAACTACGCCGCCTCGGAAGTCAAGCGTATGCATCTCAACATCCCCAGTGTCAGCGCCAGAGTGCGCACCATGTCCGGCGGACAGCGGCAGGCCATCGCTTGCGCCCGTGCGCTGATGGGCAATGAGCCCAGCGTTCTCGTTTTGGATGAGCCAACCGCCGCCCTGGGTGTCCGGGAAGCCGGCGAAATCATCGAAATGATCAAAAAATACCGGGACGATGGCGCAGCCATTATCCTCATCAGCCACAATATGCGCACCGTGTTTGACCTGGCAGACGAAATAGTGGTTCTGCGCCTGGGCGAGGCCGTCTGCAAGGTCCGCAGGAAGGATGTCACAGAAGAGGATATTGTGGGGCTCATCACCGGCGCCATCGAAAAGCTCGATGAGGACCGCGATCTGCTCCGTGTGTAGCCGGACTCTGCCAATGCGTTCCCGGTGAATAGGCAAATAAGCCCCACAGAAATCTCTCTCCGGGTGCCAGTCCACATCCACAGGAAGAGCTTGATAACTTCCGAAAGATGGTTGCGTATTGGGCACGTTTACAAAACAAACTTGGGGAAGATGGAATATCAGAAACGGAGCATTCCATTAATGAGTTGTATCTCTTGAGAATGCTCAACGCATATCAGATGCGCTCAGGCTTAAAACATACAGATTGTTCATCGAGGAGTAAACAAAGAATGGATGGAGAAGATTATCAAGGAGTGAAAAGAATGAAATATACGCTGAAAAACGAAAACATAGAAAACTGTAACGAAAGCAATTCTTTCAGCTTTCCGAAATATACTTCTCAGTTAATCAACTGGGCAAATCAAAATGCACAGGGTACGCGTCCTGTTGTTGTCGGTCAGATGTCCGAACTGTTTCCGGAGTTCATGGCATCCGGCGAAGAAATCACCATTGAGAATTGGCGTAAATGGTATGTAGAAAGATACCCCGATGCCTTTGAAAAAGCAACTGATAAGATTTATGCACAGGTGCAGAATCTCCGTGATGCTATTCCGCTCATTGATCGTGAAATGGTTAAACACTGGGTTGAAGATCTCGTCATTGCCAAGACATTCAATGGTATGTATGTTCAGAAGGCCATTTTAGCTTTTCTTGCAGAACGCAGAGGAACGACTTATCGTCTTGCAACACCGGACGAAGAATCCGTCGGTATTGACGGATATGTTGGTAATGTTCCTTATTCGATAAAACCTGATACATACAAGACAATGGGACGTTTATCCGAAACGATTGCCGTTAAAATGATTTACTATACCAAGACAAAGACCGGATTGACTGTCGAAGTAGAAGAATAAGGTTGTGGGCGGAGGTGAAAACCTCCGCCCATACTTTAGTTTGGAATCGAATTCAAGAATTTCTTTTGGCAAGCATAGTCGAAGGATGTATCGACATCAACATACCCTGTCCTAACCAAATGGTTATTTACAAAAGTTTTATTATCAAGATATACATAGCACATCAGATTGTTTTCTGCATCGTATTTTATAGTGTCATACTTTAAGAAAACCTTTCGCTTATGGAATCTCTCTTGTAAAAAACTGATAGCTTGTCCTTGATATAGTGGGTTAGGTTTGATGCCCAGCAGACGAACGACAAGTCCATTGCTAAGTTCAATTTTATCAGGAGCAATTACTTTTTTCACTCCGAACAGGTCTTCACGTTTTGCATTTGATTGATCAATCTTTGAACCGAATTGAAGTTTCTTTACATCAACCTTTTTGTCCATTCGATGCGGATCACTGAAAATATAAGGAAGCTGGTCAAAAGAAGAAATGTTCCCAATTTCGTCTTCTGCAAAAATTACTTTTGCATCATCCCCTAATCTGAGCTGATCTGCACCTAATTTCTCACGAATGATGGGTTCAAAATCTTTGTTGATTTCATAACCGATAGAATTCCTTCCGAGGTTCTTTGCAGCAAGTGATGTTGTGCCACTGCCTGCAAACGGATCGAATACAGTTTCTCCTACAAAGGAGAACATCTTAATCAGTCTCTTGGGAAGTTCTTCCGGGAACATAGCGATATGCCCCATCTGCTTGACACCATTGAAATTCCAATGAGAAGAAAAATACTGTCCCCACTCCTCTTTTGTCATAGCAGACTGTTCTTTTTGCTGCTGAGTGGGTCTGGGGGCATTGCCCAATTTTTTGAACAGAAGAATAAACTCATAATCCATTTTCAGAATGCCGTTGCGAGGATAAGGGAAACTTCCCATAATAGCCCCACCGCCGGAGGTATTCATTGTGGTTGTCTTCTGCCAAATGATAGCTCCCATATAGTCCATGCCAAGGGATTCGCAAAAACGAATTATCTCTGTTCTGATCGGAATCACTTTGTATCTGCCATAGTATACGGAACGAGCGAACTGGTCTCCGATATTGATGCACAATCTGCAACCGTCAGAAAGAACACGGTTGCACTCTTTCCATACTAAATTCAAATTGTTTATGTATTCTTCGTAGCTGTCATTGAAACCAATCTGATCTTCTGTGCCATAATCCTTTAACTGCCAATATGGAGGCGAGGTTATGA
The DNA here is from genome assembly GCA_029224785.1 of Bacillota bacterium. Taxonomy (GTDB): domain Bacteria; phylum Bacillota; class Clostridia; order Oscillospirales; family Oscillospiraceae; genus Faecousia. The sequence continues at coordinate 306 of JAQXVF010000027.1, read as the reverse complement.
TTAGCTGTACAGATTTATCTTTCATTTGATTGAGAGAACGACTATCGCCAAATATGATTTTATGTTCAGTCATAGCAAAGTCCTTTCTTATTTAACGAGTTCACCATTGCCTAAAACAAAGTATTGTTCGTATGTAACATTCAAAGCCTTTGCAATCTGGTTAAGTTCGTCCTGGGTTATTGTATTTCGTTTGAGTTTTGCATTGAAGTTTTGTGGTGTTTGGTTAATCCTTCGTGCAAGTTCGGATAAACTCACACCAGTTCTTACGCACAAAACACGAATCTGTTCTGAAGTCGTCATAAACGC
>JAQXVF010000026.1 GCA_029224785.1 Bacillota bacterium | reverse complement strand
GTACAGGGACATATCCAGGTCCGTCTCCAGTTCGAAGTTGTAACCCTTATCCCAGTAACGCTGATCGATGGCCAGCTCCCGCATCTGTCTGGGGGAGCGGATGCCGATCTTTTCGGGCAGACCCTCCGGCTTCACCGCCGGGCTCTGGAGCTGGTCGCTGACAAAGACCGAGTTAATCTGGGTCATGGCAAACTGGGGATTGAAGAACATATTGAAGTACTGCTGGCCGGTGAACTTAAACTCCATGGAGATAACAATCTCCCCATAGAACTCTCCGGGGTGCTCCTTGGTGGCGTCCACGATAATCTGCATCAGTTCCGGCTGGATCCGGTAGGCATGGTACTTCACGCCGTTGATGGTAGGATTATCACCCTTCAACTGGAGCAGCATGTTTGTGCTGTTCTTCCCGATCGGTATTTTCACACCGTTGACCCACAGATTGATCTCATGGATGGGCCAGCCGTTGGCATTGGCGTCATGGTTGATCATGATGGCATAGCCGTCGGAATACACCGTCTGGTTCCCCAGGGTCAGGTCTCCGCTCTTTTTGTCGTTGGTCACGTCGTTCCGATCGAAGTAGTAACCGATGCTGTTTCCGTTCTTATCGTAGTACTCATAATACGCCAGGCCGGCACTGGGGGTAAAGCTGACCCAGTCACCGTAGTAGTCCATCTCCGTCAGCTTGCTGAAGGGATAGACACCGCTGTCCATGGAATAAGGATGGGTGGTCTGATAGGTAGCAGCCTCCCAATCCGCCACCAGGAAGCCTGTCTGGTAACGGGAATCCCCCTTCTGAATGGACTGGACACTCTGGAACACGGGAACATCCACCAGGTCGGAGTAGGCAACCAGCTCCGCACAGCTATCGGCAATGGAGTTGTCCTGTGGCTTTTTCTTATTGCCGTTGCCGTTGACCTTCTGGGAAACCATGTTCAGGAAGTAGGAATCCTTGTAAACATACGGGTCGCTGTCCCGCCAGCGGTCATAATAATTGTGGGCAGCAGGATCGGACATGGTGTTGCCGTTGGCATCTCTCAGATTCGCACAGGCAAACTGGCCGGAAAACTTGCCCTTACCGGAGTCGTTCTTGCCGCCGCCGGAGCCGTTGACCACACCGCAGCAATAGCAACTGGAGAATACGGTGGTCTGGGAGATACGCTTCGTTCCGTATATACTGTTAATGTAGTTAAAGCCCTCATCGTAGTTGACAATGCCCACAAAACCGCCGGTAGCAGCCTCGGTACCCCACACGTCGCCGGTGGCAAAGCAATTGGAATACTTGGTGCCGTGGCTGGTGCCCACGAAGCCGCCGGTACCCATGCTGTACCGGAGGGGGCTGCTGCCGGATGCCATCGCGCCGGTGGAATTGACCGCACCGCTGGCATAGCAGTTATAGAAGTTGGTCAGCATGGACACGCCGACAATACCGCCCACGCCGTTGGTGTAGCCGTAGCACTTGTCCGAGTTCCCCCGCATATTTCCGGTGACCGGAATGGCGGCAAAGCACTGAGAGAAGGCCAGATGCGCCTTGTCCTGGGACAGCTCACCGGTGGTGGTGCGGTGGGACTTGGCATAGCCAACCAGGCCGCCAACGGCGCCGGAGCCTGTGACCTTGAAATTGCTCAGGGGGCCGTAAGTGGTATAATAGGTATCCGCCTTGTCAATGTACACGCCGCAGTCATACAGGAAGGTGTTGTGTCCTGCAGCTCCCACCAGTGCACCGGTGGCAGGCTGACCGGTCACTCCGGTAAAGCTCATGCCCTGGACAATGGGATTGACCACATACACGCCGGAGATCATGGTATCCACATAGCTGAACAGGCCGGTGAAACGATCCTTTCCGAATTCACTGTTGCCGGCGTAGTAATCCTTGCCGATATTGACGGCGCTGCCGTTGATATTCAGGTAGAGGATCTTGTTCTTGCCGCCGTTGAAGTCGGCAGTCAGATCATCGCCGTCCTGGGTATCGCTGAGAGCCGGCAGGCTGCCTGTGCCGCCCTGGGAGAAGGATGCCAGACCGAACAGGTATTCATTGGAGATCGGCACGAAATACGGCAGACCTCTGGCGGGCTGCTCTGCTGGGGCGCTGGTAAAGGTTCCGCCGGAAGCATACTTATTATTATAATAGGTAACGGTCTCGTTCCAGTAGATATCCTTACTGATGTATACGTTTCCGATCTGCTTGGCAATCAGAGGGCTGATGGCATTCAGATTCTGGAGCTGACGGCCGTTGCTGATGTACAGGTCATAGGTTCTTGCGCTTCCGCTGTTGATCTTCTGGAGGCTTTCAAACATGGGGTTGACACCGCCGACGCTGACGGTATTAAAGGTCACCGTCTCCATTCCCACAGGAGCGTTCAGGCTGACAGTAGCCTCAATGGTCACGTTTTCGCCGGGCTGGATCACGAACAGATCCTTCAGGTCCTCCAGATCGGCAGGCTTGGAAATGGCGGCGGTGTTTCTGGCAGTACCGGCGGGGTTGTTCTGGCCGATGCCTGCAAAGCTCATCCGATTGTTCAGGCTGTCGATGCAGAAGTCCACCACGACCTTGTTGCCGTCCACGATCTGCTTTGCGGCAAACTGATCATCGTTGATACCGAACTGTCCCTTATACTGCTCGCCCTTTACCACGGCGGAAACATCCAGGTGGTCCCGGAAGGTAGTGGGCTTGTCGTAGTAGCTTTCGGGAATGGGCACCGTGATCCGGACGATGGCCTCCTGACCGGAGACCAGCTCCACCGTGGGCTGCTTGACCACGTTGCCGGCAGAATCGCTGGACAGGCCGGAGCCGTCATAGTAACCCAGCATGATCTTTTTGCGGTCACTGGTCACCCGGGTCACATTGCTGTAATCCAGATCCTCTTCCCCTTCGCTGTAGAACACGGAGAACACGTTGCCGGTGTAGGGGTTGAACTCGATCATGATCTTCTTGTCCCGCAGGGTCGGATCAATGCTGCCCGCCGGAAGCACCAGATCAAATGCAGGGCTGACGGTGGTTCCGCTGGTGATATAGTAATACTCGGAGGAGTACTCACTGGCCGGGAACTGGGCGTTGTTCAGGGAGGGAATCCGGTCATTCTCCGCATCCAGCTTATCCCGGATCTCCTTCAGCGTACCCGCAACATGCCGATCCACCAGGTTGCTCTGGGCAGCCATGAAGATCTCCTTGGCATAATTGTTCATCTTTTTGAATTCCAGCGATCTGCGGATGCTGATAATGCTGGGAACCGCGATGGCAATCAGAATCACGATGATTGCGATGGTGGCCAGCATCTCCGTCAGGGAGAATCCTTTCTTTTTCTTGTGATCAAAGCTTCTTCTCATACTTGATCAGACCCCTCTTCTTTAATGGATAAATAGAAATCGGTATTCCGAAAAAAGTGCATAAAATACCCATGGTGATACTTATGTATACTATACCACGCAGCACAACCAAAATGCAACCCCTATTTTCAAAAAATCAGTAGAATGCAGTCAAGTTTTTTCCGATAAATCGGGTTTTTTCGTAACATTCTGTTACTTTTTGAAAAAAGATTGTTTTTTTTCGTTCTTTTTACGCAAATATGTATTTTCCGCGGATGCGTATTCTTGACTTTTCAGAAATGATTATGTAGAATAGAGAAAATCCTGTTTTATACCCAAAAGCGCAAAACACCAAACCATGGGAGGTTCCGCACATATGGCTTACAAACGTCTTGGCGATATGCTGGTGGGAATCGGTCTGCTGACTGAGCAGCAGCTCGCTTCCGCCCTGGCCGAGCAGAAGAAAAACGGAAAGAAACTGGGTACCGTGTTGGTGGAAAACGGCTATATCCGCCAGCAGCAGCTCTTTGACGCCCTGCAGCGTCAGTTGGGAGTCGATTTTGTGGATCTGACTTCCGTTACCCCTGCCCCCGAGCTGGCACGGGTGCTTCCCCGCAGCATCGCCAAAAAATACAGTATCGTCCCCGTCCGGGGCGACAGCAACACACTGTACATCGCGCTGGACGATCCTCTGAACTTTGTGGCCGTGGAAGCCGCCAAAACGGCGACCCGGCGGAAGATCATCCCTATGCTTGCCACCTCCGAGGGTGTGGAGCGTGCCATTGCCAACCTCTACGGCAGCGAAGGCGCTGAAAAGGCCATTGCCGAGCTGAAGGACGAGGAGGATGCCTCCGGCCTGCAGAGCATGGTCAGCGCCAACATCATCGGTGCCGACAACGAAAACGCAGCCCCCACCATCCGTCTGGTCAACAGCATCCTGGAGTATGCCGTCAACCAGAACGCCAGCGATATCCACCTGGAGCCCCGGGAACGGGAAATGGTGGTCCGTATGCGTATCGACGGTGTGCTGCGCAAGGCCTTCACCGTGCCAAAGGGCACCCAGAATGCGGTCATCGCCCGTATCAAGGTCATGGGCAACATGAACATCGCAGAGCATAAGATTCCTCTGGACGGCCGCAGCAACATCCGCATCGGCGAGCGGGACATTGACCTGCGTATTTCCACCCTGCCTACGGTTTACGGGGAAAAGACCGTTATCCGTCTGCTGTACAAGTCCTCCTCCCTGCTGAGCACCAAGGGCATCGGCCTTACCGGGAAGAACCTGAAGAAATTCAACGCTCTGCTGGAAAACAGCAACGGCGTGATCCTCATCGTCGGACCCACCGGAAGCGGTAAGTCCAGCTCCATGTACACCATGATCCGCCAGCTTAACACCGATGAGGTGAACCTGGTGACCCTGGAAGACCCTGTGGAATACAACCTGGACGGCGTAAACCAGGTCCAGATCAACGAAAAAGTGGACATGACCTTCGCCAACGGCCTGCGGAGTATCCTCCGTCAGGACCCGGATATCATCGCCGTAGGCGAGATCCGTGACGGCGAGACGGCACAGATCGCCATGCGCGCCGCTATCACCGGCCACCTGGTGCTCTCCACCCTGCACACCAACGACGCGCCCAGCACGCTGGACCGTCTGCTTGACATGGGCGTGGAGCCTTATCTGGTCAGCACTGCTCTGAAGGGCATCATCAGCCAGCGGCTCGTCCGTCGGATCTGCCCCAACTGCCGCACGGAGTACACTCCCTCCGCAGAAGAGCAGCAGATGCTGCACCTTCCGGTGACGCCCGGCCGCCGTTTCTACAAAGGCAAGGGCTGCCCCGCCTGCATGAACACCGGTTACCGGTGCCGTACCGCCGTGTTTGAGATTCTGGTCATCACCTCCGAGATCAAGCGGGCCATTGCGGACAACGTTCCCCACAGCGAGCTGATGCGGATCATTGAAGCCAGCGATTTTGAGCCTCTGATTTCGGATTGCGTCCGGCTGGTGACGGAAGGCGTCACCACCGTTTCCGAGGCATACCGCACCGTAAACTCCACGGATGCCTGATTGGGGAGGATTCGAAAGCATGAATGATTTTCTGGACCTTTCCACCATTGTCCGCATGGCTGCCGAGCGGCGGGCAAGTGATATCCACATTGTCTGCGGCATTCCCATCCGGATCCGGGTGGACGGCAAGCTCATCGACCTGAACGACCACGTGGTTTCGGAATCCGAGTGCGAAGCCTACGCCCGTATGCTCAGCAACTCCTATGATGAAATCTCCGTCATCGGCGAGCAGGATATCGCCACCAGCTTTCCCGACGGGACCCGGTGCCGTGTCAACCTGTTCCGGCAGCAGGGATGCATCTCCGCCGCCATCCGTCTTCTCAACGACCATATTCCCCGCTTTGAAGAGCTGGGTCTGCCCCCCATCGTGCAGAAATTCACCGATTTCGGCCAGGGCATCGTTCTGGTCACCGGTGAGACCGGCAGCGGTAAATCCACCACTCTGGCCTGCATTCTGGATCAGATCAATCACACCCAGCAGAAACATATCATCACCCTGGAAGACCCCATTGAGTACATCTACCATCCGGACCGCTGTGTCATCAACCAGCGGGAGGTGGGCCAGGATACCCGGAATTTCTCCGACGGTCTGAAGGCCATCCTCCGGGAGGACCCGGACGTGATCCTCATCGGGGAAATGCGCCACCTTGCCACCATCGAAACCGCCCTGGTGGCGGCGGAGACCGGACATCTGGTCTTTGCGACCCTGCATACCAACAGCGCGGCGGATGCCATCGACCGTATCGTGGACGTGTTCCCGGCGGCCCAGCAGGCGCAGATCCGGCTGCAGCTCTCCATGACGCTGAAGGCGGTGCTGTGCCAGCAGCTTCTGCCCAGAAGCTCCGGCCGAGGCCGGGTGCTGGCGACGGAGGTCATGATCGTCAACGGTGCCGTCCGGAACCTGATCCGGGAGGGCAAGACTCCCCAGATCAACAATGTCATCGCCACTTCCGCCCAGGAGGGCTGTATGCTGATGGACAACTCCCTGATCCGCCTGTACAAAGAGCGGCAGATCACCAAGGACACCGCATACACCTCCTGTCACGATCAATCCTACATGCAGAAGGCACTGCTATTCTGACGGCTTTTGCCGGATAAGGGGGAAAAACCATGACTACATACCACTATAAGGGTCTGAGTGTCAACGGCGCCCAGGTCGAGGGCATCGTGGATGCCGTGGACGAGCAGGAGGCCGTCATTCGGGCAAAGGCCAACTGCCATGTGGTGCTGAGCGTCACGCCGGAGCGAAAGACCGACGGTATTCTCAATGCCGACATCGGACAGATGCTGGGCGGCGGCAAGATCAAAGACAAGGAGCTGAGCCTGCTGTGCAGCCAGCTTGCCATCGAACTGAAGGCCGGACTTCCCGTGGTCCGCTCTTTGGAGCTGGTGGCGGAAAACGAGCCCAACAAAACCCTGAAAAAAATCCTCAAGGAGACGGCGGAGGACGTGCAGGCCGGTCACGGTCTGGCAGACAGCTTCGCCCTTCGGGGCCCCACCCTGCCGGGTACCTTTATTGAGACCATCCGGGCCGGTGAGGAAAGCGGCCGTCTGGACGAGTGCTTCAGCCGTCTGAAGACCTACTACAAGAACTCCGGCAACGTCAAGAGCAAGGTCACCAGCGCCATGATCTACCCCATCCTGCTGATCGTGGTGGCGGTGGTGGTGGTTGCCATCATCATGATCAAGGCCGTGCCCGTGTTCGAGGATGCCTTTGCGGATCTGGGAAGCGAGCTTCCCGGGGTCACCAAGGCCCTCATTGCCGTGTCCCACTTCTTCCAGAACAACATTCTGATCATCATTGCCGTTCTGGCTGCGGTGATCCTGGCGCTGAAGCTCTACGGCCGTACCGAAGCCGGAAAAGCCACTTTCGCCCGCATCGCCCTGACCTTCCCCGGCATTGAGCTTGTGAACAAGATGAACGGCGCCAGCCAGTTTGCCAGCACCATGGCCACCATGCTGGCCTCCGGCCTGCCCATGGTCCAGGCCGCCCAGATCACCGCAAACGTGGTGGACAACTACCTGATCAAGCAGGACATCCGCACCGCCGCCGAAGGCGTGGTGGCGGGCAACCGGCTGGGTGACGGCCTGAAAAAGAGCAAGTGGCTGCCCGCCCTGCTGCTGGAAATGACCGGCGTGGGCGAGGAGACCGGCAACTTAGAGGACACCCTGAACGTCATCAGCGAATACTACACCGATGAGGTGAGCCTGGCGGTGGAGCGCGCCCTGGGCATTCTGGAGCCTGTCATCGTTATGGTCATGGCGGGACTGGTGGTGTTCATCCTGCTGTCCGTGTACCTGCCCCTGTTCTCCATGTACGGCTCCATGTAATCTCCCGGTTTCCCCTGCCGTTTCAACCCGCGGCAGCCGAAATACACATTTCCCCCAAAAGGGGAAGAAAAAACTAAAATGAGAGGTGCTTTCTTATGAAGAAACTCATGAACAAGAAAGGCTTTACCCTGATCGAGATGCTGGTGGTCATCGCCATCATCGCCATCCTGGTCGCCATCATCATTCCCACCGTTACCAAGGCAACCACGAAGGCCGCTGCTGCCACCAACGCCGCCAACCTGCGTTCTCTGATTGCTGAGGCTTCTACGGATTATCTGGCTGGTGTTAATGACGATACCGGTCTGGTAAAGACTGAATTTAATGCCACCACCGGCGCTGTAACCTTTAGCGTTCGGACTGGCGCTCCCAAGTCCAAGAAGTGTGTAGGTGTTGCTGCCGATGTCAGCGCCGCTTTGACGTTAGACACCGCTACCGGCACTATCACCGCTAACTACGGCACTGGCCTCGATGTTGATTATTTCTCCTACATCGCTGAACACGGCGAGGCAAAATCTTAATCTTAAAATTTCTACGTCCTGATATCCGCATAGACAACCCTTAATCCTACCGCGGGCGGGCCGACGGGTTGCGGCCTGCCCCAGTATGGTGCATCCCTGTCTGCCCCAGCCCGGGACACGCAGGGATACGCCATACCACAGAAAAGAGGATTCCATGAAACACAACAAAAAAGGCTTTACCCTCATCGAGATGCTGGTGGTCATCGCCATCATCGCCATTCTGGTTGCCATCATCGTCCCCACCGTCACAAACGCCGTCAGCAAGGCCAAATGCGCCACCGACGCCGCCAATCTCCGCACCATTTTAGGCACGGCCAACGTGGATCTGGTCCAGAGCGAGGCCGACGTTGCCGCCGCAGCCGCCGCCATGACCCCCTTCCAGTGCAAGACCTTCCCCGGCGCCCAGGCTTACATCTATTATGTAAACCCCGGCTTTATCCTGGCCTACTATGAAAACGACAGCAGTACCTACACCGTGGATTCCTTTGCCGCCGCCGCCTCCTCCGGCAATGCCCCTGCGGCCGCTTCCCTGCCCGCAGGCGGAAGATCCTACCCCGTAGGCGGCTCCGCGGGCGCGGACTGACTCCGGAGGTAGACCATGCTTTCCTGTCTGGAGCTTCCCCTGCGCATCTACACGGTCTGTGTATGCGCCCTGCTGGGTCTTGTCATGGGCAGCGCCCTGAATTGTCTGGCTATGCGCCTGGTCTCCGGGCAGAAATGGTCCGGCGGCAGGAGCCGTTGCCCCCATTGCCGCCATGCCCTGTCCCCCCTGGACCTGGTGCCCCTGTTTTCCTGGCTCTTCCTCCGGGGCAAATGCCGCTACTGCGGCGAAAAGATCTCCCCCCGCTATCCCCTCACCGAGGCCCTGCTGGCCCTGATCTTCGTCTCTCTGCTGCTGAAATTTGATTTGCGCTGGGAGACGCTGGAGCTTATGATCCTGTGCGCCTGTCTGTTCTGCCTTTCGCTGGTGGATCTGGACAGCCAGATCATCCCCGACCGGTTCCTGGTGATCTCCGCAGTCACCCGCTTTGCGTTCCTGCTTGTGACCTTTGGCCCCACCGCCGACTTCCTGTCCGCCGGGTGGTACGCCCTGTGGCACGGTCTGGTGCTGGGCGGCTCCGTGCTTCTGCTCAGCCTCCTGATGGACAAGGTCCTTCACAAAGAGAGCATGGGCGGCGGCGACATCAAGCTGCTGTTTGTTCTGGGGCTGTATTTCGATCTGCCCTGCTGCTTCCTGCTGATGATAACAGGCTGCATCCTGGGCATTGTCCTGGCTATGTGGCTGGGCGCAAAAAAAGACATCGCTTTCCCCTTCGGCCCGGCCCTGTCGGCCGCAGCCTGGCTGACCCTGCTCTTCGGTCCGGGAATCACCGGCTGGTATCTCAGCCTTTTCTGACTTTTTTCGTGTGTATCTCACCGATTTTCGGTGTTTTCATAACATTTCATGAATCCGGCGCAAGCCGGTAGGGAGGTAACAATGGCGGGAAAAACAATCGGTATTGAAATCGGCAACGATTCCGTCAAACTCGCAGTCATCAACGGCGGCCGCGTAACAGCCACCGCGGTGGAACGGATGCCGGACAACATGGTGATGGAGGGCAGGATCTCCTCCCCCGACGCCATGAGCAACTTCATCAAGCAAATGCGCAAAAATCACCACATCCCCGGCGGCAATGCCGCCCTGGTTCTGCCCTATCACGCAGTCATCACCAGCGTGGTGACCTTGCCTGCCATGAGCGATCAGGAGCTTGCCATCAACCTGCCCTTTGAGTTCCGGGATTTCGTGGGCCAGGACGGCGCCAAGTATCACTACGATTACGCCGTGATGGACACCATCGCCGGCTCCGACGGCCAGCCCGAAAAGTTAGAGGTCTTCTCCGCCGCCGTGAAGAAGGATCTGATCGACGCCAACTTCAATATGCTCAAAAAGGCCGGCCTGACCATGAAAACCGCCGTTCCCCACGAGGCGGCATGGATGAATCTGGTGCGTCAGGCTACCCGGGAACCCAAGGAGATCTGCATCGTGGACGTGGGCCACACCGCTACCCGGGTGTTCATCTTCGCCAACAGCCGCTTTATCATGGGCCGGGAGATCGAGATCGGCGGTCAGCTTCTGGATGCGTCCATCTCCGCCGAGAAAGAGGTGGATGCCCACATCGCCCGCAGCTACAAGGAATCCAACATGAATGACGTGCAGTCCTCTCCTGAATGTATGGATGCCTACAACACTCTGGCGGTGGAGGTCATGAAGGTCGTGAACTTCTACACCAACTTCAGCAACCGCAGCGACAACCTGCAGGATATTTACTTTGCCGGCGGCCAGTCCTCTATTGAGAACCTGCGCGTTGCCGTGAAGAAGGCAACCGGCCTCACCACCCATCACATCAGCCGGCTGGTTCCCGGCGGTGTGGAAAATCAGGATACCCTGTGCTGTGCCATCGCTGCCGGTGCAGCGATTCAGTAAGGAGGCGGTAAAAGATGGCGAAAGAAAAGACAGCAGCCCCCAAGAAGGCAGTAACCGCAAAAAAGAAGCCCGTGGCCAGCAAGCGCACCCTGAACCTCGCCTTCCACGAAAGCTCCCTAAACCCCAAGCGCCTCATTCCCATCGCCCTGGTGGTGATCCTCTGCGGCCTCCTGTTTGCCAAGTTCGGTTTCCTGGATCAGTTTGCCAGGAAAACCGCCGCTTACAACGAGCTGGCGGAAAAGCAGGCACAGCTTCAGGCCATCAACAACAAGCTGATGGGTTACGACGAGCTGGCTGAGAAGTACGGCCGCTACAGCTACGGCTGGATGACCGACACCGAGGCCTCTCTGGTAGACCGGATGGATGTTCTGGATATTCTGGAAAACACCATCTACCCCGTGGCACATATTCAGGATTTTGCCGTCAACAACAACATTCTGGCAGTGAATATCAGCGGTCTGACCCTGGATCAGACCAGCGCTCTGGTTCAGCAGCTTGAGGATCATCCCCTGATTTCCAGCGTTTCCGTTTACAGCGCAACATCCGAAGATCCTACCTCGCAGGCGAAAATCGCCATGACGATTATTCTGGAGAAAGGTGGCGAGGAAAATGACTAATCGCGGACTCTCTGCTCGTGACCGTTTCCTTCTGATTTTTCTGGTGGTCATTCTCATCGGTGTATGCTATTATATGTTCTTCTATAAGCCCCTGCAGGCTGATCTGCAGCAGATCGCAACCCAGTCCTCCGAAACAGACCTGCTGATCCAGACCTCCATGGCGAAGGTCAACTCCATGGACGGGATGCAGAAGGAGCTGGACGAGATTTTCAGCCGGCCCGAAAGCGAGATCACGGAGATCGCTCCCTTTGACAACGCAAAGGTGGTCATGAGCCAGCTCAACGGCATCCTCAGCGCCAGCGACAACTACAGTCTGAACTTCAAGGATCCCGACATTCAGGCCGACGGAACCGTCCGAAGAGTGGTGACCATGTCCTTCGACTGCAGCGATTACGCCAGCGCAAAAGCGATCATCAACGCCCTGTCTTCCAGCCACTGGCGCTGCCTGATCAACGGAATTGCCGTCAACAGCATGGCAAAGGATCTGGATTTCCCCAAAGTACCTGCCGTTCCTGCTGAAACAGAAGAAGCCACCGGCGCCGAAAACGGAGAGACCACCGGTGCCGAAAACGGCGAAACTGCAGAAACAGAGCTTGAACCCGGCGCCATGAACGGCCCCATTACGATTCAGGCCACCATTACCTTCTTTGAAAGCACCAATATTTCCCGCTGATTTCCAAATATGGGACGCGAAATGCGTCCCATATTTTTTACATAATCACAAACAAACCGCACTTTTTTTGTGGAACAGCCCCTTCTTTCCTGATAAAATGGATGTATTCTTGAAGGGAGGCATTCTATGCTGAATTCGTATTACAACTATCCCCACTTTGATCAGTGGGGCGACGCTTCCTATCTGTCCGGCAACGATTGTTTCGACCTGAATCGCTTTCAGCGGAGCGAGGCAGGACGGGACCTGGCAGCCGCCCGTTCCCTGATGACCGAATATTCCGACGTGGACGATCCCGCCCTGCTTCGCCGCTGGGAATCCATCGGTGTGCGCTGTGAGGTTCTCCGTCAGGACGATGAGCCCTTTCTTGTCTTTGCCCCGCTGCAAGCATACGAAAACCGCTGTGAAAAGCTGCCCGTCATGCTGATTTTCCGGCCCGTGGGTCTTCTGGCAGAGGCCTTCTACCTTCGCATGATCGAGCTGGCTGCCCAGGGTGAGTTCATCGCCATGATCTACTGCGACGAGGATCCCGACGGAAATGACCGTTTTCTTCCCATGCTGGAGCAGGTGCGGCAGAAGTTTTCCGTGGACGACAGCCGGATCTACGTCACCGGACATTCCCATTACGGCGAGCTTGCCATGGAGTTCATGCGCCGTCACCACCAGAAGATCGCCGGTGTCGCACAACAGGGTGACACACCCGGCATGATCCTGCAATTTTACGGATTGACCCAAGAAAAGCTGGATCAGATGCACGAAATGGATATGCCTCTGAGTCTGATCACCGGCACCACGGAGATGGTTGGCCCCTTCCCCATCAACACCGATGCACCGGGCGTTTCGGAGGACTCCTTCTACCGCCGCTCTCCCTTCCCCATGAACGTGGAGGACCGGATCCGCACCTGGCAGAACAGGCTCTATGCCATGAACTGTCCCATTTCGACACCGCAGGAAATCCAGGATGCCGCTCAGGGTGACACCGTGCGGAAAGTGCTGGGTGTTCCCTGCGACCGGACTGAGGTGATGTATTTCTCCGGTGCGGAATACTACAAAGCAGACTTCCGCAACAACAATGGGGACTTCCATTTTCAGGTCATCGGGGTAGAAAACCTGCCCCACACCACCTGCACAGTCATGCACAATCTCTCCTGGTCCTATCTCCGCCGCTTTGCGCGGGATCTGCGCACCGGAGCCGTCATTGAGCGATACTGAGTTATTTCACCCGAAAAAGCAGGGCGAAACCGAAAATCCGGTTTCGCCCTGCTGCGCGTGTCGAAAAGCCCTTTTCGGCACGCGCAGCAATGCTTCCAAAACAGGGATACTGTTTCGGAAGCATTCCCTGATTGGACGCGAAAGACAACCCTGACGGTTTTCTTTCACACTATCTTTCCCTCCGAAAGAATGAAACGGTACCTATTCGACAGCCTCCGCAGGGCGAAACCGAAAATCCGGTTTCGCCCTGCTTTCATGATTCTGTTGTTTGTTGATTCTCCGAGAGCTTGTTCCGGAAAATCGCCGCCAGGAAGGGGCAGGAGATCAAAAAGGTGAGGAAATCCGCCAAAGGCTGTGCCATCTGTACGCCGGTGACCCCCACAAACCGGGGCAGGATCAGCACCACCGGCAGGAAGAAGATTCCCTGACGGCAGGATGCAAGGAACGTAGCTGGAACCTTAAAGCCCAGACACTGGTAAAGCTGGTTGACATAAGTGGAAAACGCCAAAAAAGGCAGCGCGGCGCATCCGTACAGCAGTGCAACCCTGCCGTACTCCAGCACTTCATAATCCTTGCAGAACCACCACAAAATCTGTTTGGAGAACACCGCCAGAAAGGCGGCACTGACCAGGCATACGGCAGTTCCCGCCTTGCAGGCAAAAAGGAAGGACTCCCGTGCACGTTTCCGGCAGCCGGCTCCGTAGTTAAAGCCTGCCGCAGGCTGGAAGCCCTGACCAATGCCTAACACCACGTTCCGCACCAGAATATAGCATTTGTTGGAAATGGTCATTGCCGCCACGGCAGCATCTCCGTAAACCACCGCCTGAATGTTCAGCGCAGCAGACGCAACGCTTCCCAGGGCCTGCCGGCAGATGGTCGGCGCTCCTGTGGCCAGAATCAGGCCGTAATCCGACAGTTTTCGGCTGGCATTTCCCAGACGGATATGAATAATGGTTTTTTTCCGCAGGAACTGGAACAGCAGCACCAGAAAACTGACCGTCTGGCTCAGGGCCGTTGCAATGGCCGCGCCGGCGGTACCCATATGAAAGGCGAAAATAAGAAGCGGATCCAGAAACAGATTCAACAGTCCGCCGCCTGCCATGCCGAACATGGCAAGCCTCGCCTGTCCCTCCGAACGGAGGGTGTTGTTCAGCACAAAGGTGGCACAGGTCACAGGTGCCGCCATCAGGATATACCGGGCATAGGGGATCGCATAGGGCATCATGGTCTCTGAGCAGCCCAGCATGGAAAGCATGGGCTCCAGAAAACACAGCCCCAGGATACCGATCAAACCGCCTACCACCGCCGCTGCAAAAAAGGCGCTGGAGCAATACCGATCCGCCTCTTCATGCTTCTGCTGTCCCAGGCGCCGGCTGCACAGGCTCCCGGATCCCATACCGAAGCCGTATCCCACCGCCTGGATCACGGACATCACCGCATAGACTGCCCCCACCGCAGCAGAGGCAGATTTGTTGATCTGGGAAATAAAAAAGGTGTCCGCCGTGTTGTAGATCACGGTGATCAGCATGGTGATCACCGTGGGCACCGCAAGAGAGGTAACCAGTCTGGGGATGGGCGTGTTGAGCATCCTCTGCCGTTGTTTTTCTTCCGTTATCCCGTGTGTCATAGCTCCGTCACTCCTTTACACTCCACCCGCATCCCCAGCTCATAAAACGCTACGGCGCTTGCCGCCGCAACGTTCAATGAATCCACGCCATTTGACATGGGGATCATCACGGTATAGTCGCACCGGGCAATGGTTTGGACGGCCAGGCCATCCCCCTCCGTACCCAGTACCACCGCCAGTTTCTCTTCCGCCGCCAACCGGGGATCCCAAAGCGCCAAAGAGTCCTTTTTCAGGGCCATGGCTACGGTTTTGAAGCCCATTTCCTGCAGGATTTCCTGCCAATCCCGATCCTCCGGCAGATAGGTCCAGGGGACCTGAAACACCGTTCCCATGCTGACCCGGCTGGCTCTTCGGTACAGCGGGTCGCTGCCCGCAGCCGTCAGCAGCACCGCATCCATGCCAAGGGCCGCCGCAGAGCGGAAGATGGCACCGATGTTGGTGGGGTTCATCACATTTTCCAGCACGGCAATCCGCCTGGCATCGGTACAAACCTCCGCCACCGAGGGCATCTGCGGACGGCGCATGGCGCACAGCATCCCCCGGGTCAGATGGAATCCCGTCAGATTGACCAGGACCTCCGGCTCCGCCACATAAACGGGAATCTCTCCGCAGCGCTGCAAAAGCTCCCCGCCTTGCCCCTTCAGGTGTCGCCGTTCCATCAGAAACGACACCGGGGTATACCCGGCATCCAACGCTCTGCCGATGACAAGGGGGCTTTCTGCAATGAAGTGCGCCTGTGTCGGGTCAGCACGGTTCCGAAGCTGGTTTTCCGTCAGCCGGGCATACAGATCCAGCTCCGGAACGGAGAAATCCGTAATTTCAATGATCTTTGCCATATTTCATCCTACTTCTTCCGATTTCGATTCTCAACATCCTGCCGCCCCAGCAGGCAGGACAGAAGATTCCGGTCAGACAGGGCAGGTTCCCGGTAACAGCCGTCCAAAACAGCCTCCATGTTCTCCCAGTCATTTTCGATCTCCTTGGAATAAAGCTGGGCCGTTTCTCTCAGGTCTCCGCCCAATCCGTGGATCACCAGACAGGAGATCACCGCAAACTTCACCCGGCACACCAGATCCAGATCCGATACCGCCTGAAGATAATACCGCTGGACAAAGTACCGGGCAATTCGCCGGAGGGATCCCTCCCAGGGAGCAACAAGAGGTGTCTCCAGTCTCTCTTTCCACTGGGGTGTCAGAATCTCCAGGTCTTGAAAAAAGGCCAGAATCCCGGCCATATCTCCTTGCTGTGCCATTTCTCTGCCGGTTTTCAGTGCATTCTCCGGCGAAAAGGGCGTCTCCTCTGCCCCGTCCAGGATTTGCTGTACATGATATCCATAAAAAAGAGCCGCCGCCAAAGCCTCCTGCACAGAAAAACGGGGATTCTGCAGCATGGCGCAAAGCTCCCGGCGGGTACGGAGCAGCAGCTCCATATCCGCATCCTCCCAGTCCGGTTCCTCCCCGTCATCCGGTGTCTGCTCCGTGACCCAGGAATCGTCTGCTTCCAGAATCAGACGGGCCGCCTCCGGGCAGGAAAGCTCCAACCCCTTTTCCGTGAAGGTTCCGTAATCATGGGTCAATCGGGGAAACTCCCGGCAGACAAGACTGAGGGCAGATTCTCCAAGTTCCGCCTGAATGCGGCACAGCCCGTCCCTGCGCCACATAGGGCACCTTCCGTCGGGGGTGTTGCGCAGCACCGTATCCCCGTCTTCTTCCGTCAGAGCCCCACGCAGGGCTTCTCCCAGCTCTCCATCCAGATTCCGGTACCGTTCCCGGCTTTCCTCATCGATCTGTACCGTCCACTGGTGGCAGCAGCTATCCGGGCAGTCCCCTGCCAGGCAACGGAATTCCGAATAATATGCCGGTTTTCTGACGATCATATCTCTACTCCCAAAAAGAACGCATACCGAAGTATGCGCTCTGTGTTATTCTTCCGTCTGAAGGTCTTTCAGGGTCTCTGCGGCAGCCATCACGTCCTCCCGGGTGCCGTTCAGGGCAGCCCGCAAGGATTCCACCTGCCCCAGCAGCCCCTGGGCGGCGATGTTCAACCGTTCAGCGCCGGCAACAGTCTGCTCGGACACCCTGGCCAGAACCGCATCGGCCTTTTCCCGGATCCGTTCTGCCCGCTGCCTGGACTCCCGCTCCACCCGTTCTGCCCGGCGGTAGGTCTCCAGCTCCTGCGCTTCCCGCTCCTGCTGGAGCTTTTCAACCTCCTCCAAACCGGCAAGGCGCTCTTCCAGCGTCCGAATCCGGTCCAGAAAGCCTTCCGCCTGCTGTTCCAGTTCCGTCTTATGGTCCTGACAGAGTTGAGCGATTTTCTCCTCATACTCCGCCTGCAGTTCCATCAGGCTGCCGTCCTTTTCAGCGGCTGCAGGAGCCTCTGCGAGCCGGTCCTGCAGACTCCTGCACTGTTCCTCCAGATCCGCGCATTTCCCTTCCAGATCCGCACACCTGCCAACCAGTTCCGCACATCTTTCTTTCAGCACGGCGGAGTTATCCTCCACCTGCCCAAAGTTTTCCATCCGGGCGGTACGGATTGCCAGCTCTGCCTGAAGACGCTGATTTTCCTCCGAGAGCTGATTGACCTGGTTCTTGTTCTTATTGGTCAGATACTCAATATAACGGACCACATCTTCCCGGTTGAAACCGTATACAGCATTGCGGAAATTCTGAGGCAGTGACATTACGGATCCTCCTTTGGGCGGACAAACCGCCCTCTAACTGTTTTCCTTTCGATTATATCACACAGTCTATTGAAAAACAACTGTTTCCGAGGAAAACTTTTTCAACTTTCCCCTTTACAAAATCGGAAAACCCTGCTATAATAACGAGGTTCAGATGCACCGGTGGCTCAATGGATAGAGCATCGGATTCCGGTTCCGAGGGTTGGGGGTTCGAGTCCCTTCCGGTGTACCAATAGTTTTTATAACCGCTTTTGGCCTCGGTATTATGGTCGGACGGTAAATAATCCCCACAGGGCTTTCCTGTGGGGATTATTCTTATTTTGCGTCTTCGCCGGAATCATGCATTCCTGGCATATTTGCGGATGCATCTCCCGCACTGGTAACGGTACTAAGGCTGATTTTCAGCATCTTCACCAGCCATTCCGGGACCGTTGCGCCAAGTTTCACAGCGTTTTCCAGAATGCTTCCAAGTTCCGTGATAATATACCATGTCAGCACCAACGGGAGTACCACACCAGGCCAGTGAAGTCCAATGGACATATGCTCCATGACCACCGCCATGATCATATCGGCGATTCCGGAAACCATTACGACCAGGATCATCCCGCCCTTGTGCCAAAGCCCCTGACGCGCCGTGGAGCTGGACCACTGCCCGTTTTTACAGGCGGCTGCGGAGCCGGAAAGGTAGTCCAGCGCCATAGCCAGCACCCAGGCAACCGCCAGGATGCCCTTCCATCCCAAAAATGCAGAGATGGTGGTGATTGCAGCGGACATCGCAGCTTTTACTGCGATCAACTTGTGTTCCATTTTTGTCCTCCTTACTTTACTTTTCTGCGGCAACGATGAACGCATCGTATCCGATCTGCTTCAGCTCAGACAAGAGCTTCAGCGCGTTGTCACGGTAACGGAATGCACCGACCTGGACGCGGTACAGAACAGCCTGCGACTCCTGCCCCTGCTCTGCCGGCTTGTACTCGATGCCAAGGTGATTGCACAGTCCATGGCAGATCGCCTCCGCAATCTCCGTTGTGTGCTCTACGATCCACTTTGCCTCTGTGGGGTTGTCGTGGAATCCAACCTCAATGTACACTGTGGTGGCGACGGTTCCGCCTACCTCATTAAGACCGGGCCGTGGCGTGATGTTGTCAGAAGTGCCGGGCGTAATGGGTGCCAGCGTCTCCATCACCGCCTGACACGCCTTGTATCCGTCTCCGGTGCTGTCCCAGCAGAACAGCCTTGTCCCTGCCACGGAGCCGTTGAAAGCGTTGGTATGGATGCAGATGTGGTAGTCAGCACCCCATGCGTTGCTCTCCCGGATGGCCTGGCTGATGGAGTAGGTGGTGTTCCTCTTAACCTGACATCCTCCGACACGGAGAAACGCCTCCTCCAGAGCCTTTGCGATCTTATTGCACTGTTCGCCCTCGTTTGTGTTACCCCACGCATACGGGTTTTCCGTCTGATCGGAGGGAGAAATGTAGATTTTTGTTGCCATGATGATACCTCCTATTGTTTGCATACATATGTCAAGCTGATATATGTTCCTGCGGAAACCGATCCGTAAATCGTAAATACTCCGCTCCTGTTGATCCATCCAGATCCAGATACAGGAGCATATGGTGCAGTTGCGGATAATCTCGGAGCAGCGGCAAACAAGGCATCACTTTTCGGGAAACCGGAAATAGTTATTGTTCCTGATGTCGATTTTACATAAGCATAAATTGTGCAAACATTTCCGCAGACTGCATATGACAGAGCGTTAAACCTATCGTCTGTGATTGACACACGTTTGCTTGCTGACGTGATCGGAACGTTGAACCGGAAATCATTTTGGCCCCAATCAAAAACTGGGATGCCCTTCATGATTTCGACGTTTCTGCTCGCTGTACCAAGTTTGTCGGATACCGATACATAAATTGTGTAGCTTTGCAGATAGTCAAGCCCTGTCAGATCAACAACGGCAGTATATGTGTTACTGGATATGGTCGGCGTAACACTCAGCCAAGATCCATCGCTACCAATTTTGTATTTTACTGACAGCGTGTTCTGCACAGCCCCAAAGTTGCCGTTGTAATATTGGCCGGATATATCAACACGGCCGGAACCGTCTGTTGGGTTTGGCCTATATCCTTTGGCATTGCAAGTTAGCCGTACATACGGGATCAGGGTTTTCTTCAGCGTTACGGGCTTAGAATATCCACGGCTGTCCGTTGCAGAAAACGTAAAAGCATCGATATCTACGTTATTGATCGTTAACGTGTTTCCGCTAACATCTACGCCTGTGATTTTCTTGCTGACGAGCGTGGCATTTTTCTTCGCCTCCGCCGTAATCGTGCAAAGAGCGGTCGAGTAAAAACGTACAAGTTTATTCGCATTGCCCGTCAGAGCGATCGTCGCGTCGTTTGTGTCCTTCACCGATCCAGTCACATCAGGCGCACACAGACTTTCCGCAGCCGTTGCCGAGAAGGTAGTAGTCTGCGCATCGCCTATTTGTGTATTCCCGGAGTATGTGCGGCAAGTAAGAGTACACACGCCGCTTTTCGCGCTTGGGATCTGGGCATAAAAGCTGGAAGGCAATTGGAACAGAATAGTTGTATCCGTCATCTTAACAGCGGATGATACGGCATTTCCTCCGCTGTCGATATACCCGGAAATGCTCCCAAACTTGTACTGGATCGTGTGGGTAAACGATGAAGATTTCCTGCCAACAACAATGGTGGATTTGCTTTCGATGTTAGCATCTGTCGCACCGATGCTGGATGCCCTGGGAATTGTTGGCAGATCTACGGTCTGCTTTCCGGAAATGGTTCCTACATATCCTGCGCTGCCGTATGTGATTCCGAGCCGATAGCTTGCACCGATCTCACCGGACCAGGTGCCATCCGTGTTGTGGGTGACAGTAAAGGTATGGCTTCCAAGATCTTCCGTTCCGCCGCTGGAGTAGATGTCCGGGCCTTTCCATTTGTAGCTTTGGCTACCTACATGGACTTCGCAGTCATCCGTGCCGGCTCCTACCTGCAATCCACCATGGTGTATATGCAGGCTCACGGTTACCGGAGTTGTGTTGGATGCTACATTGTATCCGCCTACCTCGTAGCTGATAATCAGATACAGGCCGCTGGACGGGCTTCCTGTGGTTCCATTAAACGATGGCATATGTAAACCTCCTTAGACGTAAAAACAGGCTGTGCGGTTACCATCGGTGCCGTCAGAGTAATCCTCGAATCTCGCGTGAGATCCAATGATCAGGTAATTACGGACGGTAACATCGGTGGCAACAACGCCGTCTTTATTGGCCTTCAGCATGATTTCATCGCCGCGCTTGACATACATGCCGGTGTGGTCCAATGTATTGTCAATCTCTTCGCCCGACTTGCTGATGTGCAGTCCATCGTCGTCAAAGGTGTACCCCATGGATGTTTTCACCTTATCCACGCCGTCAGTTTCGATCTTGCTGACACGGATACCCACGTTTTCAGCATTCACGTTTATTTGCGCGATCTGTTCCTTGATGCCCTCCGCATCTTCCTTTGTCTTCTCCACCTCCAGCATGATGTCGCTGCTCGTTTGCTGGATCAGAGATAGCAGGCGGGTTTCCGTCTCGGATATAAGTGCCTTGTTCAGGTCATACTCTTCTCTGGATTCCTGGTATATCCTGTTAATAGTATCCGAGTTTTTCCGCTCACTGGAACCGGATAATCCTGTCAGCGTTTCCAATGCAGAACCGATGGTAATTGTATCGTTCGCTGCGTTCATGAGATCGTAATCACGTTCAAACAGCACAAAATCGTCATCCACGCCGTACGGTTCGATTTGAACAGGGACCAGATCGCCAATAGAGAACGTGTCTATACTCTGATCCATGGCAGATAGATCAATTGCGGATATGGATAATCTCGTTGTTACCATTTTCGCCTTTGATAGGTGTGCTATGGCTTTCGACATTAGGTTCTCAGGCTTGGTAACATCATCCCATATTTTCGATTTCACGATGCGTCCTCTGTAAGCAATGGCATCCGCTGCCTCGATATAATCGATTCCATTATTCACGCTTTCAATCGTGATGCGTTTTCCGGTGTCTCCGATCTTTGCTCCATATGGGATCAGCACCGTCGCAAGCTCTGATATATCAGCATCCTGACGAGAGAAATCCAGCAAGTTATCGCCTAACTTGATTTTCTGAGTGCTGTAGTGAGTAAGTTCTGCATACCAGTTGACGATACGAGAAGACGGATCCCCGCTGAAAACGATATAACCACCGCACCTATCCAGAAGATCATTGATTGCATCTGATACTTTTCGAGGGCTCTCAGATGACAGGCGAATATAGTCGTTATTGTCTGTAACCGTAACTGACCCAACAGAAAAACGCTTTTCTCCGTCCACTTGGGAATTATAAACCGCAATGATATCACGGAAAATCGTTTCCGGGGATGCACGATAGTCATACGGTCTTAGGACAGCATCATTGAAGAAACATCTTTCGCTTTCGCAAGTGATTGTTCGAGTCCCGTTAAGATCATCTGAAGGAACAAGAGCGCGGCCTCGAAAGATTAGTTCGCTGCCCCTGTAGATCAACACAATAGTTTTGAGTCCAACGAAGCTGTTATAATACGGGTGCGTAATTGGCATCTGAAACGATGCAGACCCGCCACAGAGAATCCTCGCATGAACGGATAAGGATAGCATCTCCATCCCGTCTACGCGGGGGTCGTATACAAGAGAGCTTCCTGCGAATACTTGAGAGATCACAATGAACCCTCCCTCCATGTGATGATGATCTGACCTGTACCACTGGTAACTTTAGCCTGCAGCGTCTGGTCCCCGCTCATGTAGAGATCTGGAATCGTGATCGTTCCTGCGTTCAGCGTTACAACGACATCGCCCCATTTGATGGTTGTCTCCTGAGCCACCGTGATCACCGGAATCTGCGGCATAGGCCCAATATGGAGCGACAGATTTTTGTAGCTCGTGGACAGATCCTCTCTGGTGGCTACCGTGTCGGACGTCTTACGCTTATACGGAAAGCAGATAGCCTTGACCGTAATCTGATGCAGGAGTCGGTCGGAAGTATAGTTATCCACACTGATTCGTCCGTCGTAGTACCAGCCGTCCATACCGTCAGGAGTGATGTGGAGACGCTTGCCGTTCAGTGCGTTGCTGATCTCTGCCTGCTTTTCGAACCAGTCCGCGCCCGGGTATAGCGCGAAGGTCCAGGCGATTTCCCGGTCGTTGTATTTCACCCCGACGCCAAGGGACTCCGTCATATCCTTCGAACCGTCAGCACAGGGGATATCCACAAGATTAAGCTTTGGCTCCGCTGGGCTGATCTCAATTTTCTGCTGGATCAGGCCAAGATCGATGTTGCTATGCATGGTTCCAAAGATTGTTCCTCTTGCCATATCATGCCCTCGCTTTCTGCGCGGCGATCATTCCGAGCTTTTTGTCCATGGGACCTGCAAGCACGCCGACCAGGATGTCCTTATCGATGTAGATTCCGGCTTTGAGCAGTTCCTCCAGTTTGGCGAGGATAGCCGCCAGCAGGACAAGGACCTGGCCGTCTCCGCCGATTCCTGCGGCCTTCATATCCTCCGCCACGGCGTGGATCCATTTCTGATTCCGATCCAGAGGCACCACAGCCTCTGCGCCGTTTCCTTCCAGGAATCCTGTCTGGCCCTTTTCCAGCACTGCGCCGGTTTCCAGGTTGGGGATCTCGTTGATATGGAATCCCTTACCTCCGACTCCAGGCACCCAGTCCGGGATCTTGATACGGTTAATCCCGCGAATGAATGTATTGATGCCGTTAATTATAAAGTTGATCGGGTCCTTAAAGATAGCACCAAGTCCCGAAGCAATGCCGGAGAATATCTCTTTGACCCCGTTCCATGCCTTCTCCCAGTCTCCGGAGAATACGCCTGTCACGAAACTGATTATCCCGTTCAGAACCGGCTTGAGTGTGGTATTCCACAGAGTGCCCGCTATCTCAAAGACTTTAGTAATGACAGGAGACAGGGACGTGATAACATTGGAAATTGTTCCGGTGACCTCTGTCACAACCGCCTGGATCTCTGGCATATGCTGTACGACCCAATCCAGGCCCTGCTGGACAAACGGCATCAACCCGGAAACGAGGCTTGTTTTCATCGCTCCGAGGCCTTCCTGCACCTTTGCGAACGAATCGTTCATGGTGGCACCGGCGGATACAACGTCACTGGACATTACAAGTCCAAGCTCGTTTGCCTCCTGCCGCATACTTGCCAGACCGTCAGCACCGGCTGACAAAAGCGGTGTCATCTGATAAGCCACACTCTCGCCAAATAGGTCAATGGCTGCCTGGGTTCTCTCGGATTCGTCACCGATTGACATGATCTGGGATATTGCATCGTCAAAGTTGATGTCTGTGCCCTCCAGCTTTTTTGCGGCTTTTTCCAGCGTAGACATCTCGACACCGGAGAGATTTGCGGCATAGGCGAGCTCCTGGTATGCTTCAGCGCTGATCTTCATTCGCTGGGAAGCCTTGTCGATGACGTCAAGGTTTGCTGCCTCATCCTTTGCAGCGGCAACGAGTGCAGCTCCGGCAGCTCCAGCAGCAGCACAGATGCCAAGTGCCCACTTTCCTGCGGTCTTGACTCCGTTCGCCAGTGTGCTTCCCACACCCTTTGCTTTTTCATCGGTTTTGCTAAGGCTTTTGTCAGCCTCTGCACTATCTACAAAAATAGAGCCTACCAGCTTAAAAATCTCAATCGCCACACGATCACTCCCTTCTGAATTGGGCTTCAACAGCCTCAAGCTCTGCCAAAATCTCCGCCGCTGGACGTCTGTCAATATGGGATCCGGTCATGCGGTCGCGGTAGTCCTCAAAGCTCATATACGATTCACAGGCGGCCATGGCTGGAAGCTGGACACACCACTGCTGGAAAATCCGGTCGTCTCGATCCTTTTCTCGTGCCTTTTCTATAAGGCGCGGCCCGATGTCAATGTCAAGGCCCATGACATATTCTACATCGTGGTATCTATGCAGCAGAAGATCGAGGAGCTCTACTTCATCGATTCCGCTGCAAACTTGAAAAAACTGTCCAGATCATTCTCCTTTACCAGTTGTTTGATCCCAGAGAGGAAGTCCGCCATGTCCATGGCGGCGAGCTTCTCAGGGGTGGTTTCAAAAGGTCCTGCCAAGAATTGGTAAAGCTCCAATTCTGCCGGCTGCTCGGTCATCAGTTCGAATAGGCCCCACAGGATTTCAAATCCGTTATCCCAGATGTCCTTTACGTTGTCTGCGGTTTTTGCGGTTGCACGGATGAATCCTTTTATACCGCTGTTCTTCAGGCACCGGCAGAATGCCGGAATGTCTGCGGTTTTCAGTTTTCGCATTGTATATCCTCCTATAAAATCAAACGGCCGGGGATACCGGCCGCTTCAGGTATTAGGTAGCGGATACGGTTTTCATTCCCGCGTAGAGGTTCGGGATCTTGGTCAGCCACTGCAGCGCACTGAATTTCAGTTTCGGACGGCCCCCCTCCTGGTGAATGCGGTCCTTGACAGGACCGGGATCATCATCCGCGTTAATCTCGCGGTACTCCCGTTCAACAACGAAGGATCCGCCTCCTCTGGTGAGGCCAACGCACGCCGCGTCGATGGATCTGGTTCCGACGTAGAATTTGCCGACGCCAAGAAGAATTTCACCGTTGCCTGCAGTGGTTCCGTCCGCCATGGTGATGCTCCAGGGCTCTGTACGGTCTCCGGTGGCAAGTTTTTCGTCGTCGTAGAGGGCGGTAAACTCGATTTCGGGGACCGTGTCGTCCTTTTCGGCAAATTTCCAGTCCGGATTGCTTAGGCAGATTGCCTCAGGCAACTCAATACTGACCGCTTTGCCGTCTTTGGTCTTTCCGACCCACTTGACGTACTTAACATCAGAGGCAGCGACCGATCCGCTGCCGGTGTACTTGATTTCAGCCATGTTGTTTCCTCCTTACATTGTGGTGTACAGCTCCACCAGGAAGGTGAGCTGCAGGTGCTGAATGTTTTTGTCCGGATCATCCACTTGGAAACGGCTCTCCATGAAAAAGTCCGGAAGGATCGCGGGCTGCGGGAGTCGGCTTGCGTTCAGCAGGTCCTCCAACTCGTCCGCGATCTCTTCGATCCTCTTTGGATCCGTAGCATTGTCCCAGATGTCGATCTGGAGATCATAGTAGTAGCAGGAAGAGCTCGTAAGATTTACACGAGACAGGAAAAATGTTTTGTATGGATATGTAGTGTTCGATGGTGCTCTCCGGTAGTACGTTGCTCCTGCGACGGCGTTAAGTTGCGCGACGATCAGTTTTCGAAGGTCAGCAGTTTTTCCCATCAATCGTCGCCTCCTCCCTGGTATTCCTCCTCGCTGATCTTAGCCAGAGCAGCAGCCTCGTTTTCGAGAGCACTCAAATACTGGCTTTCAATCTCGATGATTTGGCGGATGTTATTGTATACAGCGTTGCGGAGGATTCCTCGCTTCGGTTGGTTCTTGCTTCCAAGCTCCTGATCTGTACCATACCAGGTTCCGTGTCGGATGCCTACCTGGAGATCCGCCTCCTGCTTCCGCACCCAAAATTGGAAAGCAGAGCTTTTCCCGCGGACGCGCCGGCTCTTTTTCAGTCCTGGAAGCTGCATGGCGGTGCTATTGCAAGTGCGGCTAACGAAGCGTCCAACGTCCCGCAGGGCGGCCCTGGTTAGTTCGCGGATGGTGTAGGACACTCTGTCCACAGAACTTGTGTACTGTACGCCGTTTTTGTTGATCTTAACTACGGATTTTGGGACGCTCATGCGGGGTTCACCTCCCGGTAGCATGTGATTTCCAGTTCCTGTCCGGAACGGAAAGTTCGCAGAACACGGTACCGCTGCGCTTTTTGCTTACCGGGCGGAGTATAGTCTACAAACGGTTCGTCGTCATAGTCCAGGTAGTCCGCCAGAATAAACTTTATCTCCGGTTTTAGGCCGACAGCGTTTGCCTGGTAGAATTCCTTCTGGCCAATACTGCCGAGCCTGGCGAAAACATTACGGGATATGTCCACATTTTTCATATCCCCATATTCGTCAATGCTGGTGCTATTCCGAACCAGAGCAATCACATCATTCGCTACCATTGGTGAAACCTCCGTAACCCTCGGCCATCATGAGGCACGACTTCAGGGAGTCGTACCGCGCCTGGTAGGCTGCGGCCTTTCCCGGGTCGCACGTGTAGGCAGCCTTGCAGAACAGCTTCACCGCGTTCAGGACGAGCTTATCGTCCGGCTGCTTTGCGATGCCGCAGACCTTGAGATCCGCCAGGCAGGCCTCGATTGTGTCCGTCACGTCATCATCCAGCACGTTGTGGCTGATGCGCAGGCTGGTCTTAACTTTGTTGAGCAGGTTCTGCTCGATTGCCATGCAGCTCGCCTCCTTCTTAAAAGTTAGGCGGAGCCGTTAAGCCCCGCCGGTAGTAGGTGGCTATTAGCCCGCAGACTCAGCGACCAGGGCGAAGGCCTTGTCGTCGGTCAGGGTGCCCTCCTGGCAGGTGTAGCCGGAGTAGGTGAACATGTGGGTGTCCAGATCCTTGGCGGACTCGATGATGACGGGGGCAATCACGTTCTGCAGGTACTTCTTGGGGTCGCCGATCAACAGCTCGTTGTCGCCGACAGCGTCCTCGAACTTGATGTCCGCACCCATCAGGCGGCCAGCTGCGGCATCGTTGATGGACTGCTGGAAGATGGGGCGCTTGTTCTGATCGACCATGCCCACCAGCTTGTTGTAGACTCCCTTGCGGGTGCCGTAGACGACGACCTGGCCGACGCGCTTCAGCTCGCCGAAGCCAGCGCACAGGTTAGCGTAGGTGACACCGGTCTCAACCTTGTTGGTTGCAGCCATGACTTCCTTGATCTTGGCAACGATGCCGACGGCCAGTTTGGCGCCCAGGCGCTCAGCAATCTGACTAATCAGATAGGTCTCGAAGGCGGGGATAGCCATGTTTGCCATCTTGTAGGACATCTTGATATTGGCGGTGTAGTCTTCGCCGGACAGGTTCACGTTGCCGAAGGTGATCTGCAGCTCGTTAGCAGCAGCGCCCTCTGCAGTCTTGCCTGCGTCAGCCACGACAGCCTTGGCCACGGGGATGGTGATGGAAGAGCCAGAGTCCATGCGGTAAACGTCGGCCACGATGGGATGTGCTTCACCGATCAGGTCGATGATGCGGTTCTGCATGACAGTTGGCAGGGGTGCGGCGGTGTTGGTAGTCAGGAAGGAGAAGGCACGCTTCTCGACGTCGGTCATGTCTTCGCCGCGCAACTTCTTCAGGAATGCGCTACGGTACTCCTCGGACTCCAGGGTAAAGGTACGGTTTCCCATGTTGTTTTCCTCCTCGTTTTTTTCGATGATGGTGCCAGTCACAACGCCGGCCGCGACCTTGTCGCGCAGCTGATGGCGGGTCTGGGCTTCGTTCTGGATTTGCTGGCGTTCAGCCTGCAGGTCCTCCACTTCCTGCTCCAGGGCAGTCAATGCTTCGCCGGTGATTTCGTCCATGTTCATGCCTCGGATCTCAGCCAGGCGGGCGTTGATATCGTCAATTCTCATTGTAAAGATCCTCCTGTAATTGAATTTTAAGCCGCAGTTTTCTGCGTCTCTCATCAAGCGCTGCCTCACTCCGGGCTGCCAGGTCGATCACTCCGTCGGCCCAGCTTCGCGCATTGATTTCGGTGTTGTTGTTCGCCGGTATAGACACGGCGGAGACGTCGAAGATCTTCTTGACACTCGTGTGGACGATGGTCCGATTCTCGGCGTCGTAGTGATAGTCGCCCAGGATGAAGCCCCAGCTCATCTTGGTGATCATGCCAGTGCTGATCTCCTCATACAAGCGACGGGCTGCCTCGGTACGACCCAGGTCGGCAGCGGTAAACAGGCCGGTCTCGTCGGGTTCGACAATCAGGCTGCCGTTGCTCATTCGGGCCATGACGGTGCCCTGGTGATTCAGCTGGAAGATGATGTCGCTCATGTCGCAGCCGTCGAAGCAGCCGCGCTCGAAGCGCTCATAAACGGGGCCGTCCTCCATCTCATACAGGACATAAGGCTCATACCGTGCGGCGTAGCCTTCCACATAGTAGTTGGAGTCGATGCGCTTGGCATCTGGCGCGGAGGCGAAGACCTGCAGCGCTCGGACCTGCATCTCATTCTTCAGCTTGACCTTTTCGTTCGGGGTCATGTTCTCCCTCCTCATTCTGTTCGTGATCCTCAGCCGGCTGAGCTGCCTGCGCGGCCTTGGCCTTCTCGGCGGCCAACTCCTCCTGGAGCGCGTCCACATGGTCCAGCTGGCTGATCTCGGTGTACTCTTTACGGATGTAACGCTTGTCACCGCCCGGAACGTGCGGCAGGTTCCAGATGTCCATGATATCGTTAAGGCTAAGGATACCGCGGTCGAACATCTGGCTACTGACCTGCAGCTTGTCCGTATTGGTCATGTACTGCAGCCGGTTAGCGCTCCACACGATGGCGTTGCGCCTCGCAAGCTCTCCGCCCGTGTATGTCATGCAGGTCATCGCCTGGGAGAGTTGAATGGCGAAAGGTTCCACCTTGCCCTCGTAGTAGGCCGACCAATCGTCGCCGACGGCTTTGTTCTGCAGAACACTTTCGTTTGAGCCGAAGTAGTTATACACCCGTGTCTGAATCAGCTCCATCTGTTTCGGGTCGACAACCTGGGGTGTGGAGGTGATCTGCTGCACGTTGGTGTATGTATTTGGGAACAGCGCAAGGCCGCCGGAATCGGGTCCGAGGTTTTCATCCACGAACTTCTTTCGTTCCTTTTTCAGATCCTCTGACTTTACGAAGTTATTAACGTTAGCCATAAAGCGGAAGCTGGCGCTGTTTCTTATGCCCTCCGCGATGCCCTGATTCTGCATGGACAGGAGCTGCATGGTGGGATTTAGCACATCGTTGCTCTCACCCTTGATGTCGTTGCGGTAGAGGTATTTAGATACTACTCCACAGAGGGAGAGCTCGATAGCGGCTCTTTTTCCATCCGCGAAGGTGTACCGGATCCAAGGATCCCCTCCAATATCCAGAATTTCGACCTGCCTCGGCTGAAGCGGGTAATACCCAATCAGCCGATCAAACTGATCTAAGAGCGGAGCAATGAAGCAGGTATTTTGTGCCTCGTAGATCGTAGCAACCTTGTAAAGGAACTGCGCCGACGTCATGAATGGATTCGGCTTTCCGTCGAGAAGCGCCTGTATACCGCGAAGATCCGCGCCCTGGACGGTTGGGAGCAGCTTACTGCAGTGAGTGGCGAATGTGTGGATGCAGCTCCGGGTGAGCTCCATTTCGTAGACTCCGCCGTCATAGGTGGTAAAGACCGGCGTGTACCCGTCGAGCATCTGAAAGTAGCCATTGACCTTCTTCAATTTCTTCGGGCGTTTGAAAAGTGTTTCAAATGCTCCCATATATTCCTCCTATGCAGCGTTTCGAAGCTGTTCTCCGATTTCATTCGACCATTTTTGACGGACGGTAAATGCATCACAGACCGCAACAAAAACGTCAATATGAGATTTCCAGTCTATTTTGATCGGACGGAACTTTCTGTTTTCCACATTGATCTTCACACCAACGTTCAAAAAGTGCGCTTTAAGGACTTGATTATCACCCAGGCAAACGACCCCATCACGAAGAAGTCCATCCATTTCACGAAGCACCGGCGTCAGGTTTTCTCCCTGGAAAACATCGTCCATGTGGAA
>JAQXVF010000025.1 GCA_029224785.1 Bacillota bacterium | reverse complement strand
CATGGCGCCGATGTCGGAATGCATATAACGGACCTTGATGCCTGCCTTGGTCAGGTAGGCCGTCAGGTCCTCTGCCATTTTTTTGGTCAGTGTGGTCACCAGCACCCGCTCCTGCCGGGCGGTTCTGGCGTTGATCTCCCCAATCAGGTCATCGATCTGACCCTCGATGGGGCGGACCTCCACCACAGGGTCCAACAGACCGGTGGGGCGGATCACCTGCTCCACGATCTGACCGGAACGGCTGCGTTCATACTCCGCCGGGGTGGCGGATACATAGATGACCTGATTAAGCTTTCCGTCAAACTCCCCGAAATTCAAGGGCCGGTTGTCATAGGCCGAGGGCAGCCGGAAGCCGTAATTTACCAGGGCATCCTTCCGGCTCCGGTCACCGGCGTACATAGCCCGGCACTGGGGCAGGGTCACATGGCTCTCATCAATGAACATGAGAAAATCCCTGGGGAAATAGTCCAGCAGCGTGGTAGGGGGTGTTCCGGGTGCCCTCCCCTGAATGACCCGGGAATAGTTTTCAATTCCGCTGCAAAAACCAATTTCCGTCAGCATTTCCAGGTCGTAGGCCGTCCGCTGGGCGATCCGCTGGGCCTCGATCAGTTTGTTGTTGTCCCGGAAATACTGAACCTGGGCGTCGCATTCCCGCTGAATTTCCAGCATCGCCCGCTGCAGCTTCTCCCGGGAGGCAACATAGTGACTGGCGGGATAGATGGCCACATGATCCACATACCGCTCCGCGATACCGGAAACAGCGTTGATCTCGCTGATCCGATCAATTTCATCCCCGAAGAATTCGATCCGAATGGCCCTGCCGGACCAGTAGGCGGGATAGATTTCCAGAGTATCTCCCCGGACCCGGAATTTATTTCGGGAGAAGTCCAGATCGTTTCGCTCATAGCGGATCTCTGTCAGTTTTTTCAGAATTTCGTCCAGGGGACGCTCCTGGCCCACCCGCAGGGAAATGACCATGTTTTTGTAATCGATGGGGTCACCCAGACCATACAGGCAGCTGACGGATGCCACCACGATCACATCCCGGCGCTCAAACAAAGCGGAGGTCGCCGAATGGCGGAGGCGGTCGATCTCCTCGTTTACAGAAGAATCCTTTTCGATATAGGTATCGGTATGGGCAATATAGGCTTCCGGCTGATAGTAATCGTAGTAGGAAATGAAATACTCCACCGCGTTTTCGGGAAAGAACTCCCGGAATTCCGAGCAAAGCTGGGCAGCCAGGGTCTTATTATGGGCCAGGACCAGGGTGGGGCGATTCAGCTTCGCGATGACCGAAGCCATGGTAAAGGTCTTTCCGGATCCGGTAACACCCAAAAGGGTCTGCTCCCGCAGGCCAAGGTTGACACCGTTCACCAGAGCGTCGATGGCCTGAGGCTGGTCCCCGGAGGGCCGATAGTCGGAAACAAGCTTAAAGTGATCCATACGCTTCTCCTCTTCTACATAATCTGTGCATCCGTAAAGGAATAGCCGGACTGGGCCAGGGATACATAATCGTCATCCGCCACCAGAATATGGTCGATGAGGTTCACATCCACCGCTTTCAGCGCGGCGGCAATGTGCATGGTGGTCTGGATATCCGCGTCCGAGGGGATCGCCATGCCGCCGGGGTGATTGTGGGCCAGGACGACGCTGGAGGCGTTGGTGTTCAGGGCCGTTTCCACAACCTTGCGGACGGAGAGGCTGGTGCTGTTCACATCACCCTCAGAGATCTTTTTGCAGCAGAGCATTTTGCACTTGGCATCCAGGCAGAGCAAATAGACGGTTTCCACATTTCTGCCGAAGAAAAAAGTCTGCAGGTACCGGGCGCAGCTGTCCAGAGTGGGGAGCACCTTTGCCTTGGAAGCACGGTCGGTCATATAGTACCTGCCAACCTGGGTGACCAGCCGGAGAAACACCGCTGTGTTTTCTCCAATGCCTTCAACCTTGCACAATTCCTCCACCGGCGCTTCCAGAACCTGGGACAAGGAGCCAAAATGGTCCAGCAGGTTATGGGCGATGGGATTGGTATCCCGCCTTGCGATACAGAAGAATAAAAGAAGCTCCAAAACCTGCACATCGGTAAACTGATCCAGCCCTTCCGTAAGGAATCGCTGTTTGAGTCTTTTTCTGTGTCCGTCGTGAACTGACATAGAATCGTTCCTTTCCGCCTGTGGATAAAACTTATCTGCGTTTCTGTCTGGTTTACCCTTGCTATTTTCCATCAGTTCGGCTAGAATAGCATTAGCCGTCGAAACC
>JAQXVF010000024.1 GCA_029224785.1 Bacillota bacterium | reverse complement strand
CTTGACGAGTATGTTCATTACTATAATTACGAGCGACCTGCGGCCGCTTTGGGCTATAAAAGCCCAGTTCAGTACAAGACCGAACTGGGCTTCTAAAACTATGGTGTTTTTCAGTGTCTACTTTTCCTTGACAAATGCATTCCGCGGAAGTGGAGGTTTTTCTTACTGTTCCCGGATGATGCGGGCCTTGATGATGCCGTTGACCTGGGAAAGGTCAGCCAGGAAGGCATCCCGCTTGTCGCCGATGGAGTCAAAGTCGATGATGGTGTAGGCGTATTCCCCCCGGCTCTTGTTGATCATGTTGTCGATGTTCAGCCCCTCTTTTGCAAACAGGGTGGTGATGGAACCTACCATGTTGGGGATGTTCCTGTGCAGGATGGTGACCCGGGCTTTTCCCGGGGTGTAGGGGGCTTCGCAGTTGGGGTAGTTCACGCTGTTTCGGATGTTGCCGAACTCCAGATAGTCCCGAAGCTGCAGCGCCGCCATGACGGCACAGTTCTCCTCCGATTCCGGTGTGGAGGCACCCAGATGGGGGAAGGTGATGACGGCTTCCATGCCCATCAGCATCCCGTCGGCAAAATCTGTCACATAACGGGAGAGAATGCCGGCTTTCAGCGCGTCGGCAACGTCCCGGGATACCACCAGGCCGCCCCTGGCCAGGTTGATGAGACGGGCACCGTTCTTGAACTTGGCAAGCAGGGCCTGGTTGACGGTGCCTTCGGTGGCGCTGTTCAGGGGCACATGGAGGGTGACATAGTCACTCTGGGAGACCAGCTCCTCCAGAGAGGCGGCAAGGCGAACCTGACCGGAGATCTGCCATGCGGACCGGACGGAAAGATAGGGGTCGTATCCGATGACGTCCATGCCCAGAGACAGGGCAGCGTTGGCCACCAGCACGCCGATGGCACCCAGGCCTACCACGCCCAGGGTCTTGCCGGCAATCTCGGGGCCGACGAAGTTCTTTTTTCCGGCTTCCACTTTTTTGTCCAGATCCGGCTGATCCGTCAGGGTCCGGACCCATCCGGCGCCCTCGGTGATCTTCCGGGAGGACAGAAGAAGGGCGGCGATGACCAGCTCCTTGACAGCATTGGCGTTGGCACCGGGGGTGTTGAACACTACAATGCCCTTGGCGGAGCAGTCCTCCACGGGGATATTGTTGGTTCCGGCACCGGCCCGGGCAATGGCCAGCAGGGAATCCTGCATGGCATAGCCGTGAAGGTCAGCGCTGCGAACCAGAATGCCGTCGGGATCGGCCAGATCCTCGGAAATCAGGAAGTCCTTTTCCGGCAATTTGGACAGGCCCTTTTGAGAAATGGTGTTTTTTGTCAGAATCTGATACACGAAGAACCCTCCTTACACGATCTTATGGGCTTTTTCAAAGCGATCCATAAAATCTGTCAGCGCCTGTACGCCTTCTGCAGGCATGGCGTTATAGATCGATGCCCGCATGCCGCCTACGGTGCGGTGGCCTTTCAGGTTGACGAATCCGGCATCCGTGGCCTGACGGATGAATTCCTGGTTCAGCTCCTCCGTGGGAAGCACAAAGGGGACATTCATCAGGGACCGGTCCTTTTTCCGGACGGTGCCCCGGAACAGGGCAGACTGATCCAGAAAATCGTACAATATCTTGGCCTTCTCCCGGTTCCGCTGCTCCATGGCGGCGACGCCGCCCATGTTTTCTACCCACCGGAAAACCAACCCGGCGAAGTAGATGCCGTAGGTGGGAGGCGTGTTGTACAGGGAGCGCTCCTTGGCGTGAATGTCGTAGCGGAGCATGGTGGGAGTAATGTCCATGGCATTGCCCAGCAGATCATTGCGGACAATGACCACGGTGACGCCTGCAGGTCCCAGATTCTTCTGGGCTCCGGCGAAGATCAGGCCGAATTTGGTAATGTCATAGGCTTCCGCCAGGATGTTGGAGCTCATATCGCCTACGATGGGCACGTCCCCGGTGTCCGGCAGGGTGCCGTCGGGGATATGGGTGCCGTAAATGGTGTTGTTCAGGGTCAGATAAACGTAGTCTGCATCTTTGTGGAACAGATCGGGAGTCAAATCCGGGATATAGCAGAAGGTCTCATCCTCGGAAGAGGCTACCACGTTGACCTGACCGTACCGCTGAGCCTCTGCAATGGCTTTTTTGGCCCACTGGCCGGTTTTCACATAGTCTGCCCGACGTTTCTTGTTCATCAGGTTCAGGGGCACCATGGCAAACTGGGTGGAGCCGCCGCCCTGAAGAAACAGAACGGAGTAGTTTTCGGGGATCTTCATCAGCCGGCGGAGGGTCTCTTCCGCGCCGAAGATGATCTTTTCAAAGTCCCGGGATCGGTGACTCATTTCCATAACGGACATACCCGTGTTTCCGTAGCAGACAAACTCCTTTTGTGCCTGCTCCAGAACTTCCAGAGGAAGCATGGAGGGACCTGCGGAAAAATTATACACTCGATTCATAAAAAAGCCTCCTTGATATATGGTATTTCCGGTATGCAAAATCCGTCCCAGTAAACATACTGGGACGGATGATTCCGCGATGCCACCCAAATTGCCGGGGAATCCCCCGACCACTCGAATTGCTGTAAAGGGCTGACCCTTCCGACTCGTCGCCGGCGGCTACGAAAGTGGAACACCCTGCCGTACTGCGCGGTTCGCACCAACCACCGCTTCTCTGTCAGCCGAAAGGATTTAGTTTCCGTCATTGCCATTGTTCTGTATCTGATTTCCATCCATTATATCATGCAGAAGAAAAAATGCAAGCAGATTTTTCTTTCCGTCAGTTATTTCCGCGGAATACACAGAAAAAGGAGAAAATGTGCAGGAGGAACAGTGGCTTCCTGCACAAATCCTTACCGTTTATGATGGGATAGAAAGCTGCGGAGCTGCTCCATGGCACCGCCCAGCACCTCCGGCTCCGGGAGCATGACGATGCGGAAACGGAGATCCTCCGTCCAGTCAAAGCCGCTGCCGGGGATCACCAGAATGTGGGACTCCTGCAGGAACTGCCAGGCAAAATCCTGACCGTCCCGGAAGCCATACACGTTCCGGTCCAACCCGGGAAACAGGTAAAATGCGGCGTGATTGGCTACCGCATGGACGCCTTCGATTCCGGAGAGACCCTCAAGAGTGGCTTTCCGCTGTTCGTAGAGCCGACCGCCGGGTACCAGCATGGCTTTGGTGCTGGCGCTGTCATCCAGAGCGGCGGGAATCACAAGCTGGGTCAGGGCATTGCCGCACAGGCGCATGCTGGCAAGCTGGGTCACACCGGCTTTGATCTCATCCAGAGCGCCCTCCGGTCCGGAGAACACCATCCACCCGCAGCGAAAACCGCAGATGACATGGGATTTGGAAAGACCGTTGAAAGTGACGCAGGGCACATCGGGCGCCAGCGCCGCAATGGAATCGCAGGGCAGATCGTCCATCACGAGACGGTCGTAGATCTCGTCGGACAGGAGAAGCAAATCGTGGCGGCGGGCAATATCGGCAATGGACAGCAGGATTTCCCGGGAGTACACCGCACCGGTGGGGTTGTTGGGGTTGATGACCAGGATGGCTTTGGTCCGTGGAGTGATCTTGCGTTCTATGTCCGCAGGATCGGGATTCCAGCCGTTTTGAGGGTCACAGCGGTAAAAAACCGGCACACCGCCGCCCAGATAGGCGTTGTTGCTCCACAGGGAGTAGCAGGGGGAGGGAACCAGAACTTCATCCCCGGTCCCTACCAGGGCGGTCATCAGCATGGAAGCGGCTTCGCTGACACCGTTGCAGAGAAAAATATCATCAGGACGGACGCCCTGCAGGCCCCTGCGGCGGTGGTAGTCCAGGATGGCCCGGCGGGCGGCGGGCATGCCGCGGAAATCACAGTAAGGCACGGCTTCGTCGATATGCTGTGCCAGAGCCTGCCGGACACTGTCAGGCAGGGAAAACCCGAAATTGCCGGGGTTTCCGGTATTCAGCTTGAGAACGGGAATGCCTTCTGACTGCATCCGCAGTGCCTCTAAATACAGGGGACCGCGGATATCGGAATGAACGCAGTCCAGACGGTCGGATCGGCGGATCATGGGATACCCTCTTTCAGATAGAATGCCAGCACATTATAGCAGATTGTGTCTTTTTTCGCAACCCCGAAGGCCGAAACATTCCATGCGGGGGATTGACACTCCCGGAAAAAAAGAATACAATAGGCCGCAGAACAGAAAAACAGGAGGATGTTTCCATGATACCCAGCAGACTGCAGGCACTGCGCCGGGAAATGGAGCGGCGCGGCATCAGCCTTTATGTGATCCCCACCGCCGATTTCCATGAATCCGAGTACGTAGGCGAGCATTTCAAAACCAGAAAGTACATCACCGGTTTTACCGGCTCCGCCGGCACTGCCGTGGTGACCATGACGGAGGCAGGCCTTTGGACCGACGGCCGTTACTTTGTCCAGGCGGAAAAGCAGCTTCGCGGCAGCACCGTTACCCTGTATAAAATGGGAGAGGAAGGGGTCCCCACGGTGGATTCCTTCATCCGGGACCGGCTTGCCCGGGGCGGCTGCATCGGCTTTGACGGAAGGGTGGTCAATGCGCTGTGGGGAGACCGACTGGCGAAGATCGCTGCCGAAAAAGAGGGGACGCTCTATACGTCAGAGGATCTGGTAGACCGGTTCTGGAGCGATCGGCCTCAGCTTCCCCACACCCAGGCGTTTTTGCTGGAGGAGAAGTATTCCGGTATGTCCGTGAAGGAGAAGCTCCGGGCGGTCCGGGAAGCCATGGCGGCGCAGGGAGCAGGCACCCACATCCTCACCTCCCTGTATGACATCGCCTGGCTGCTGAATCTTCGGGGCAGAGACATCAGCCATGTGCCGGTGATCCTGTCCTATCTGGTTCTGACCGGGGAGAAGTGCATCTGGTTTGTCCAGGATGCCGCGCTGACCGGACAGGTGCGGGAATACCTGCAGGCAAACGGCATCCAGACCGCCGAATACGACGCGATCTACGACTATGTGCCCACCATTCCCGAGGGGGAGACGGTGCTTCTGGCCAGAGGCAAGACCAACTACCGGATCGTCAGCAGCCTGAAGCCCGGTGTCAAGGTCGTGGATGCCGCCAATCCCTCCGAGAAGATGAAAGCCGTCAAGAATGAGGTGGAGGTGGCAAATACCATCCTGGCCCATGTGAAGGACGGTGTGGCCTTCACGAAGTTCATGTACTGGCTGAAAACCAACATCGGAAAGATCCCCATGACGGAGATCTCCGCCTCCGATTATCTGGAGAATTGCCGGAAGGCGCAGGAGCATTTTCTGGAGCTGAGCTTTGACACCATCAGCGCCTATGGCCCCAATGCCGCCATGATGCACTACTCCGCTACACCGGAAAGCAATGCTGAGCTGAAGCCCCAGGGCTTCCTGCTGGTGGATTCCGGCGGACACTACCTGGAAGGCTCCACCGACATCACCCGGACCATGGCTCTGGGGCCCATTTCTCCGGAGATGCGGGAGCATTTTACTGCCGTGTGCCGTTCCAATCTGAATCTTGCCAATGCCAAATTCCTGGCCGGCTGCGTCGGCCCCAATCTGGATATCCTCGCCCGAGGCCCCCTGTGGGATCTGGGGATCGATTACAAGTGCGGTACCGGTCACGGTGTGGGCTATATCCTCAACGTCCATGAAGGCCCCAACAATTTTGCCTGGCAGCTCAACGGCCCCAGAGGGGTGGCTGCTCTGGAACCGGGCATGATCACCACCGATGAGCCGGGCGTCTACCGGGAGGGTTTGTACGGCATCCGGACGGAAAACGAGCTGGTGTGCCGCAAGGCGGAGAAAAACGAATACGGACAGTTCCTCTGCTTTGAGAACATCACCTATGCCCCCATCGACCTGGATGCCATCGACCCGGACCAGATGACCTTCCGGGAGAAGAAAATGCTCAACGATTACCATAAGCTGGTGTACCGGACCCTTTCTCCCTACATGACCGAGGAAGAGAACACCTGGCTTGCCCAGTACACCCGGGAGATCTGATGATCACAGCAGCCCTGCTCTGCGGGGCTGCTGTATTTTGTTGACAGGGAAGTTTTTTTCGGATAAAATAGAAACAAAAGGAGGGGATATTGTGACACTGACGCAGATTCGATATTTTCTGGCGGTATGCAAATGCAACACCATTTCCAAGGCCGCACAGAATCAACACATTTCCCAGCCGGCTATTTCTGCGGCCATCAAGGAATTGGAAGGGGAACTGGGCGGCACGTTGTTTCAGCGGAGCAACAGCGGTCTGGTACTGACCAAGATCGGTGAGCTGTTTCAGTCCCAGGCGGAGGAGTTCATTGCCCACTACGAGCGGATGTGCGGCCTGGTGCAGCGTGCTCTGCAGGAGAGCAGCGGCTTTTCGCTGGGCGTGACGCCCATGGTGGGCAGTGCGGTGGTGCCGGAGATCTTCCGGGCATTCATCCAGGGAAATCCCGATGCCGCGGCATCGGTCCGGGAAGGCGGAAACGACGAGCTGATCCAGATGATCATCGACGGCAGACTGGATCTGGCCATCATCGCCAAGCGGATCAGCATTCCGGAGGTGGAGCAGCTATGGATCCGGAACTGGCGGCTGAAATTCTGCATCCGCAAAGACCATCCGCTGGCGGCAAACGAGACCATGACCATAGAAAAGATCGGCAATACGCCCCTTGTGATGCTGCCGGAGGGATTCTCCCAAAGCGCTGCGATCAACGATGCGTTCGGCAGGTACGGACTGGTGCCCCGGGTGGTCTACCGGACGGCGCAGCTGTCCATGCTGGAGCGGTTCATTTCCGCCGGCGTTGCGGGAGGCTTCCTGGAAGAGGATCTGGCAAATCAACTGCCGGATGTGGTGTCCTATACTCTGGAGGAGCTTCCGGAAAACGGACAATATCTGATCTGGAAGAAGGGACATTATATGCCCCACGCCGGCAAGGCGTTCCGTCAGTGTGTCCGGGATATGCTGGGACAGTTTTAGCCGTATAACTTTTTATGAACGTCATAGAAATATTGCGTTTTACAAATCTCTGCTTTTCCCATACAATACCATTGTGAGAATTTGGCACGATGCCAAAGAAATGACTTGAAAAGTGAGGCGTTTTCCAATGAATTATGCAGAAGAATCGTTGAAGCTCCATGCCCAGTGGAAGGGCAAAATTGAAATGGTCACCAAGGTGCCCGTTGAGACCAAGGATGATCTGTCCCTGGCTTATACCCCCGGCGTTGCCCAGCCCTGCCTGGAGATCCAGAAGGATATCAACAAATCTTATGAGCTTACCGCCCGTCACAATCTGTGCGCGGTGATCACCGACGGCACCGCCGTTCTCGGCCTGGGCGACATCGGCCCCGAGGCCGGTATGCCCGTGATGGAGGGCAAGTGCGTCCTGTTCAAGGCCTTCGGCAATGTGGATGCCATTCCGCTGTGTGTCAAGAGCAAGGATGTGGACGAGTTTGTCAATGCTGTGGCTCTGATCTCCGGTTCCTTCGGCGGCATCAACCTGGAGGATATTTCCGCACCCCGGTGCTTTGAGATCGAGCGGAAGCTGAAGGAGCGCTGCGACATTCCCATCTTCCACGATGACCAGCACGGCACCGCCGTCATCACTCTGGCTGGCCTGCTGAACGCCCTGAAGGTGGTTGGCAAGAAGAAGGAAGAGGTCAAGATCGTCACCTCCGGCGCAGGCGCTGCCGCCATCGCCATCGTGAAGCTGCTGCTGTCCGCCGGCTTCAGGAATGTGGTTATGACCGACCGTACCGGCGCCATCTATGCCGGACGGGAGAAGCTGAACTGGATCAAGGAAGAGATGGCTCAGGTCACCAACCTGCAGAGGGAGACCGGCAAGCTCTGCGATGTGATCAAGGGCGCCGACGTGTTTATCGGTGTATCCGCTCCCGGAACCCTGACTACCGAGATGGTGAAGACCATGAACAAGGATGCCATTGTCTTTGCCTGCGCCAATCCCACCCCGGAGATCTTCCCCGAGGATGCCAAGGCTGGCGGCGCAGCCGTTGTCTCCACCGGCCGCTCCGATTATCCCAACCAGATCAACAACGTGCTTGCCTTCCCGGGCATCTTCCGCGGCGCTTTTGACGTCCGTGCTTCCGACATCAACGAGGAGATGAAGATGGCTGCTGCCGAGGCACTGGCGAATCTTGTTTCTGATGATGAGCTTTCTGCCGACTACATCATTCCCGCAGCGTTTGACAAGCGGGTGGGTCCTGCCGTTGCCAAGGCGGTTGCCGAGGCTGCCCGCAGAACCGGCGTGGCAAGAATCTGATGGAATCGAAATACCTGTTTTGGGGAGTGCTCTTCGGAGCATTCCCCTATTTTTGTCTCGGAGGGGAAGCTGCAGGAGAGGGCGAGGCATTGCATTTTCCGGTGCGGCTGTGTATAATGCGTGTAGCAGTAAGGAAAAACAATGCCTTTCACAGGCGGATTGGAGAAATACCATGGAAGAGCTGAAGCTGAACGATTTTCTGTCTTACCGCTTTCTGTCCCAGGTGCAGTATGCCCCCGGAGGGAAACGGGCTGCGTTTGCGGTGTCCAATAGCTGTCCGGAGGAAAACAGCTATGAATCCCGGCTGTATTTGTGGGAAAACGGTGCCGTCCGACAACTGACGGATCTAGGGAAGGAGAGCCGGTTTGTATGGGAGGACGAGACGCATCTGCTGTTTCCTGCGGTCCGCAGCAAAAAAGAGATCAAACGGGCAGAGCAGCAGGATCCCTTTACCGCTTTTTACCGGCTGGATATCGGCGGCGGAGAGGCGCTGCCTGCCTTTACGGCTCCCTTCTGCGTGGAACAGCTTAAGCCTCTGGGAGAGGGAAGGTTCCTGGCCACCGGCTCCATCGATGCCCTTTGCCCGGATCTGTATGCCATGGGAGAGGAGGACCGCCGGAAGGCGCTGGAGGCCAAAAATGCCGACAAGGACTATGAGGTGCTGGACGAGATCCCCTTCTGGAGCAACGGAGGCGGCTTCGTGAACAAGAGCCGCACGGCTCTGTTTCTCCTGTCTGACGGAAAATGGGCCCGCATCACCCCGCCGCATTTCAACGTGGACAGCTTCACGGTGCTGAATGACAAAATCTATTTCAGCGGGGATGCGTATACGGCAAAGCCCAGTCTGCTGTCCCAGCTATGGGTGGCAGACGGAAAAACCGGCCAGGTGCGGTGCCTGACGGACTGCAGCGGTCTGGCGATCCAGAATCTGACCCAGGCAGGCGGGAAAATCCTGGTCATCGGCTCCCGGATGGAGAACCATGGGCTGAATGAAAATGCCCAGGTCTTTGTCATGGATCCGGAAACCGGAGATCTGCGGCTTCTGCGTGCGGAAAACGAGAGTATGTACAGCAGCGTGGGCAGTGATTGCCGGCTGGGCGGCGGAGAGAGCTTCGGCAGCTTCGGCGGCAGCCTGTATCACATCACCACCCGATGGGGCAATTCCCATCTGTACCGGCTGGATCCGGACGGAACCAGCACCCCGGTGCTGGAAAAAGAGGGCAGCATCGACTGCATCAGCGTAGACGAGAGCACCGGCGCGGTGCTGATGGCGGCCATGTTTGATCAGAAGCTCCAGGAGCTGTATTTGTTGGAGCCTGCCACCGGAGAAGTCACCCGGCAGACCTTTCTGAACGAAGACTGCCTGAAGGACAAGTATGTGGCTGCGCCTCGGCGTATGGTGATCCGGAGCTGTGGTCTGGACATCGAGGGCTGGGTGCTGGAACCCAAGGATTATGACAGCGGAAAGCGGTATCCCGGGGTGCTGGACATCCACGGCGGCCCCAAAACGGTGTATGGCAGCGTATTTTACCATGAGATGCAGCTTTGGGCCAACCGGGGGTATTTCGTGTTTTTCTGCAACCCTATGGGTTCCGACGGCAGAGGAAACGACTTTATGGACATCCGGGGTGCCTATGGCCGGACGGACTATCAGAACATCATGGACTTTACCGATGCGGTACTGAAGGCATATCCCCAGATCGATCCTGCACGGGTAGCGGTCACAGGCGGAAGCTACGGCGGATTTATGACCAACTGGATCATCGGACATACGGACCGCTTTGCCTGCGCAGCATCCCAGCGCTCCATTTCCAATTGGCTCAGCTTCTACGGCGCTTCCGATATTGGCTATCTCTTCGCAGAGGATCAGTGCGGCGGAAATGTGTTTGA
Source organism: Bacillota bacterium (assembly GCA_029224785.1). GTDB lineage: Bacteria > Bacillota > Clostridia > Oscillospirales > Oscillospiraceae > Faecousia. Next base: position 10,831 of record JAQXVF010000024.1, on the reverse strand, counting down.
CAGTCCGGAGAAGATGTGGGAGCATTCCCCCCTGCGCTATGCAGGCAATGTGAAGACTCCCACGCTGTTCATCCACTCGGATGAGGACTACCGCTGTCCCATGGCAGAGGGACTGCAGATGTACACGGCTCTGGTGCATCGGGGGATCCCTGCACGTCTGTGCTGCTTCCACGGGGAAAACCACGAGCTTTCCCGCTCCGGAAAGCCCCAGCATCGGGTCCGCCGGCTGCAGGAGATTACCGACTGGATCGAAAAGTACACAAAGGAATAAAAAGTCTCCCCGGAAACCGCATTTTCTGCGGTTTCCGGGGAGTGCTGCATGGGGCCGGGGATTGACTTCCTGCCCCGGGAATGCTATACTGGGCAGCGAAAACAGAATCGGAGGCAATCCATGGTCCACCTTCTTCTTGTGATTATTTATCTGTCATTTATCAGTCTGGGACTTCCGGATGCGGTGCTGGGCGCTGCCTGGCCTTCCATTTACCCGGCTATGCAGGTCCCGGTGTCCTATGCGGGAATGGTTTCCGTGATCATTTCCTTTGGCACCATTGTATCCAGCCTGCAAAGTGACCGGATGGTTCGGAAATTCGGCACCGGCGTTGTGACGGCCGTCAGCGTGGCCATGACGGCGGCTGCCCTGCTGGGCTTTTCCCTGAGCAGCCGGTTTTGGATGCTGTGCCTTTGGGCGGTGCCCTACGGCTTGGGCGCCGGCAGTGTGGATGCAGGGCTGAACAACTATGTTGCCCTGCATTTTGAAAGCAGGCATATGAGCTGGCTGCACTGTATGTGGGGCCTTGGGGCTACCATCGGGCCGTCCATCATGGGGTTTGCCCTGACGAAAGGCTTGGGCTGGCATACCGGATATCGGATTATCTCCGGGATCCAGTTCGTGCTTGCCCTGGGCATTGCAGCCAGCCTGCCCCTTTGGGTCGGGAAAAAGAGGAACGGATCTCAGACGGAAGAGGACCGGGGAAGGCCCATGAAGCTGACGGAGATTCTCCGGATCCCCGGTGCGAAGGAGGCCATGCTGTTTCTATTCTCCTACTGTGCCGTGGAGCAGACCGCAGGCTTCTGGGCCAGCAGCTATCTGACCCTGGCAAAAGGGGTGGAGCCGGAAACGGCTGCCGGATTTGCCGCTCTGTTCTACATCGGCATCACTCTGGGCAGGGGCCTGTGCGGATTTGTTACCATGAAGCTGTCGGATCCCCAGATGATCCGGCTGGGCGGCGGGATTCTGGCAGTGGGCATCGTTGTTTTGCTGATTCCCGGCGGGGAATCCCTTTCCCTGGCAGGTATGATGCTGGTGGGCCTGGGCTGCGCACCCATTTTCCCCTGCATGATCCATTCCGTTCCTGCCCGCTTCGGGGAGGAACGGTCCCAGGCCATCATCGGCGTGCAGATGGCCAGCGCATACCTGGGGATCCTTCTGATGCCTCCGCTGTTCGGCATTCTGGCCAACGTCGTTTCCATTGGGATTCTGCCGGGCTATCTGGCGCTGTTCCTGGCGGTCATGGGGATCACATACCGCAAACTGAATGCAGAAAAAACAGGCTCCTGAGAGCCTGTTTTTTATCGTTTTTCCGTGGATTTTTTCAGGGCATTCTGTGCTGCTCTGAGCTGATCTGGTGTGACCTCCCGGGTCTCGTCATACCGGGCAGACAGGTATACAGTTCGCAGGGCCTTCGCGGCCTCCGGATCGGTTTGGGGAGAGATCCGGTTCAGCACATCCAGGGAAGTGTGATTTCTGCGGATCTGAACGCCTGCCTTCCGCTGCCGGCGCAGGAACTCCCGGTAGACCCTGCGCACCTTGCTGCGGCTGCTGCGGGGGGAGTCCTCTTTCCGGGGAACGGCAGGGGGAATGAGGGACGCAGTTTCCGGGCGGACAGTTTCTTCCGGGTGGTGATGCAAAAGCCGGAGCATGAGAAACAGGACGATGGTCAGCAGCACCAAAAGCAGCAGCGCTGCCCACCAGGCATACCCCGGCTCCCCGGGAGGTTCCGGCTGGGGGATGATGCCCGTGATGGTGCCGGTGGGCATTGGAGAGGTGGCGTAGGTCTCCTGAGTGGCGGCGTTGACCTGCTCCTGAAACTGGGCCATGTCCTTTTGATCCCGGATCATTTCCACGATTCGGTTGATGGGATAGAGCAGGATGCTGACGATCCTGGTAAAGACGTACTGCAGCATCCCGGACAGGGAGGAGGCATATTTCCGTGCCGCCGTTTCCAGTCCCACCGCGCAAAGCAGAGCGCCGCCCATCCCACAGGCAGTCAGAAGAATTTGCCTGCGGTTTTGCGCATGAGCCTGTTGGCTGCTTTCCATGCGAAGCATCCGCAGCAGGAGCACACAGGCTGCGAAGGCCATTAGCCCGTAGCCGAGAGGCGCCCATGCATTGAGAAAACTGCGCATCGGGTTTGCCATTTTCTCAAACACACGGATCAGCAGCAAAACCAGGTAGAAGAAAACCCATGCGGCAAAGGCACCCTTTGCAAAATCCCGGCTGGAATAATATTCCGGAGTGCATACACTGCGAAAAACCACAATAAAGGTGTATACAAGGGCTGGAAAGAGCACCATGGCATCTGCCGGGCAGCGAATCAGAGCCAGCGGCAGCGAAGAGAGTAGGATCCCGGGTATACGGCCCCATCTCCCCCAGTGACGATACAGCCCGGAGCCGATCCCTGCACCGATGCTGCACAGAAAAACAGGCCACAGAAACGAAATCCGGCAGGGAAACAACGTGGGGAACCCGCTCAGCACGGAAAAATAGAGACACAGATCGCAGAATACCTTTAGAAACAGGGAGAAATTCACGGAGCCGGCACCTCCTCTCTTCCGATCAGGAAGCAAACCGGATTGCCAACGGCCGTTTCCAGAGGGCGGAACACCTGCTGCTCCGATTCAGCGGCGGCGGTGATGACCAGAAAGGCCTCGTTGCTTTTCCGGCTGTCCAGAGCCTGGCGGACAAGGGTCCGGCGGGAGAAAAAGCAGGTGTATTCTCCGGTGCCCAGACAGTAGAGAATGGAGGAAAGATGACGCTCGCCCAGTCCTTCCGGAATGAAATGCACCTTTCCGGTGGGGCCGGACAGGCTGCCGTTGGTGCGGAAGGAGAAGGGGATCTTCTGCTTTTCCAGCGCTTCGCAGGCGGACCGTGCCAGCCGGAAGCAGGATTCGATCTGTTCCGGGGAGGCGTCGCTGGTATCCAGAAGCACGGAGGCGGTCTGTTGGGCGGTGTGGTCATACTGCTTGACCTGCAGGGAGCCGGCAATGGCGGTGCGGGTCCAGGAGATGGCCTTCTGAGGCTCCCGGCCGGTGTATTCCCGGAATCCCACGGTAAGAATGGGATCCTCCAGCAAAAAGCGGCGTACCGACAGGTCTCCCAAAAAACCGCCCAGGGTTTTCAGCACCACAGGGTCCCGGGACCGGTGGGGCATGACCACCACTTTCTTACCGGGGCCTTCCACCGCTTCCTCCCGGAAGCCCAGCAGGTCTCCGGCGGCCATGCGGTATTTCCCCACGGTGTAGATCCCCCGTTCCGAAAGGGAGAAGCGCACTGTCCGGGTGATGCTTCGACGGGGAGGCAGGGAGAGCTTTTCCTCCGCATACCAGCCCTGAACGCCGTCCCGCAGGTGGGCCTTTTTCCACAGAGGGCTGTCTTCCGGTTTTGCATCCGCCGGAAAGGGGAGCTGCAAACGTACAAAGGGGATGGGGAACCGGCTGTGGTTTTCCACGGAAGAGGACCAGGTGAGGACTTCTCCCGGCTCTGCCAGGATCCGGTCCGTGCTGCCCCGGAACCGCAGGGCTGCCAGAGAGGCCGGGGTGCCGAACCGCTCCAGAGCCGCCAGCAGACCAAAGAATGCCAAAATCAAAAAAACCGTCATAGGGTATCTGCCTTTTCCAGGGGAACCGTCACGGAGGACAGCTTTTGCGTCAGGTACAGCTCCGCATCCTTTCGGGAGCCGGAGACTGCGGTGAGCCGGTGGGCGAGGACGGGAACGGCTTCCTTCACCACATCCTCGGGGATGACGAAATCCCGCCCTTCCATGGCGGCGGTGACCTGGGCTGCCCGGTACAGAGCAATGGCACCACGGGTGGATACACCGCCTACCAGCTCCTGGGTGTTTCGGGTGGATGCAATGAGGTCCATCAGAAAGTCCATGACATCGTTGCCCACGGAAACCTGCGCTGCGTCCTTGCGGAGGGCAACGGTCTGCTCCGGAGTCACCACCTGGGGCAGGGCCTGGAGTATTTGCAGGGAGGACTCCCGGCGGATCACGCTGATCTCCTGAAGGCGGGTCATGTAGCCCATGGACAGCCGCATAAAAAACCGGTCCATCTGAGCTTCGGGCAGGGGAAAGGTGCCGTAGGACTCTACGGGATTCTGAGTGGCCATGACCATAAACGGCTCTGTCATGGGGAACGTGGTGCCGTCCACGGTGATCTGGTGCTCCTCCATGCTCTCCAGAAGCGCAGACTGAGTCCGGGGGGTGGCGCGGTTGATTTCATCGGCCAGGATCATGCCGGAAAACAGGGGGCCGGCACGAAACGCAAATTCACCGGTTTTCTGGTTGTAAAAATGGATGCCGGTGAGATCTGAGGGGAGCAGATCCGGGGTGAACTGGATTCTGCGGAATTCTCCCCCAACGCTGCGGGAGAAGGCCCGGAACAGCATGGTTTTTCCGGTGCCGGGGACGTCCTCCAGCAGAACATGGCCGCCGCAGAGATGGCTGACAATGATCTGGCGGATGACCTCCTCCTTCCCGGTAATGACCCGGCTGCAGTTTTCTATGATTTTTTGAGCATATTGGGCAATGTTTTCCGGATTCATAGAGGCTCCTCCTGGATGATCTTTTTGTTCATCATATCATCGGTCCGTGGAAAAAGCAAGTCCGCAGGGAAAGACGGTTGTCTTTTCCCGGGAATATGGTATAATGTTTTGCATACCGTCCCCGTGCTGCTTTCCGCGGACGGGGATCGCGGATGGGAGGAAGACCTGTGATTCGGGAAAAAGGAAGACCTGCCGACGAAGGCGGCAGGCTGGAAAAAGAGATCAGCACCTACGATTTTCTGGACCGGCTGGGGATCCCCTATGACCGGGTGGATCACCAACCGGCAGAGACCATGGAGGTCTGCAAAGGCATCAATGAAGTGCTGGATATGAAGATGTGTAAAAACCTGTTTCTGTGCAACCGGCAGAAAACCGCGTTCTACCTGCTTCTGATGCCCGGAGACAAGCCCTTCAAAACCAAGGACCTGTCCCACCAGCTTGGGGTTGCCCGGCTGTCCTTCGGAGAACCGGAGGATATGCTGCGGCTGCTGAATCTGACCCCCGGCAGTGTGTCGGTGATGGGGCTGATGTACGATCCGTCCTGCAGCGTACAGCTTCTCATCGACGAGGATGTGCTGCAGGAGCCGGCCTTCGGCTTCCACCCCTGCATCAATACGTCCAGTCTGCGGATCCGTACCGCCGACCTTCAGGAAAAGCTGCTGCCGGCGCTGAAGCACAGCGTAATCCGGGTCACGCTGTAATCCCGCAGCGCCTCAGTCCTTACGGTGGCAGGATCCGCTCATGGGGCAGCCGCTGCAGCCGCAGCCGCAGGTGCTGCGTCCGGCTTTCCGGTCCCGCAGCAGCTTGACAATGACCAGAACCACGGCGGTCAGCAGCAAAAGGAGCACCAGGATCGTGCTTCCGTTTTCCAGGATCCAGGACAGCATTCGCAACATTCCTTTCTGGGATAAGATGGTGGATTCTGGGAAGTTAGCGTAAACTAACCACTGACAGTATACACGATTTCCGCCTGAAAGTCAAGTATGTCCGGACGGAAGGTTTCCGGAATTCTGCTCCGTACAGGGGTTGCGGAGTCAGGATGTGAAACGGGTTGCATTTTGGTCATACCCGTGGTATGATAGTAAAAAAGGGAAGCGAGGGAAAGGGAAATGCGTCTTTTGGAGTCAGGAGAAATGTATCTGGAGACGATTTATATCCTTTTGGAGAGAAAAGGGACGGTCCGCTCCCTGGATGTGGCGGAGTATATGGAGTTCTCCAAGCCCAGTGTCAGCCGTGCGGTGGGCATTTTGAAGGAAGGCGGATATATCTGCGTGGACCGGGCCGGTCTGATTACCCTGACGGAGACCGGGATGAAAACCGCCAGAAAAATCTATGAGCGGCACACGCTGCTTACCGATTTTCTGGTCAAGCTGGGCGTGGACGAGAAAACAGCCGCAGAGGATGCCTGCAAAATGGAGCATGACATCAGTGATGCCAGCTTTGAGGCCGTGAAACGCTTTCTTTTCGGGGAAGTGCCCCATAAGTAAACAGAGAATACATGGAACCGCCGGTACACAAGCCTGTGTACCGGCGGTTTTGCAGAACAGGGGATCAATGCTGAAGGAAACGGCTGAGAAAAGCCTTTGTGCGCTCCTCCCGGGGCGCTTCGAAAAGCTGCCTGGGCTGGCCTTCCTCGCAGATGACGCCGTCAGCCATAAACACCACATGGTTGCTCACGTCCCGGGCAAAGGCCATTTCGTGGGTGACCACCAGCATGGTCATCCCGCCTGCGGCCAGGTCCCGCATGACAGACAGCACTTCGCCCACCATTTCCGGATCCAATGCGGAGGTGGGTTCGTCGAAGAGCAGCACCTCCGGCTCCATAGCCAGGGCGCGGGCAATGGCAACCCGCTGCTTCTGACCACCGGAAAGCTGCCGGGGCCGGGCATGGATGTAGGGGGCCATGCCTACCTGCTCCAGGTACTGCATGGCACTGGCGCGGGCGGATTCTTTGTCCTTTTTCAGGACCTTGATCTGCCCTACCATGCAGTTATCCAGCACGGTCATGTTGGAAAACAGGTTGAAGGACTGGAACACCATGCCCACCTTTGCCCGGTAGGCATTGGAGTTGACACCTTTGCCTGTAATGTTTTGACCGTGGAAGGTGATCTCACCGCTGGTAGGGGTTTCCAGCAGATTGATGCACCGCAGCAGGGTGGATTTTCCGCTGCCGGAGGCGCCGATGATGCTGGTTACATCGCCGGGTTTGACGGTGAAATCAATGTCCCGCAGCACCACATTGGCTCCGAAGGACTTGGACAGGTGACGCACCTGCAAAACAGGCTCAGACATGGGGGCGTCCTCCTTTCGTTTCCAGATTGCGTTCCAGCAGGTCCTCCGGCGTTTTTGGATGCGTATAGGTGCCTGCTGTGGTGGTCAGAGCATCGCTGGCTACCAGATCGTAGTTGTCGGCGCCGTCCATTCTCTTTTCCAGGTGACGAAGCAGAAAAGAGGCCAGCAGGGTCATGCACAGGTAACCGAGCATTTCAATTGTGGCAGAGGGGAAGTAGAGCAGGTTGTTGCCCACGATATTGCGGTGGGTGGCAAAGAACTCCACAAAGCCGATGATGAACATGACGGAGGTATCCTTGATGTTGATAATGAAATTGTTGCCGATTTGCGGAATAATGTTGCGGATGGCCTGCGGCAGAACCACACAGGTCATGGTCTGCACATGGTTCATGCCGATGGCCTTTGCACCCTCGGTCTGGCCCGGGTCGATGGAGATGATTCCGCCGCGAACAGCCTCGGCCATGTAAGCGCCGGTGTTGATGGATACCACGATCAGCGAGCACAACCAGATACCAGCGTTGCCCTTAAAGGGATTGTAGCCAAGAAAATAGGGGATGCCGTAATAAATAAACACTGCCTGCAGCACCATAGGGGTACCCCGGAACACCTCCACATAGATGCGGACCAGACCCCGAATGAGCTTCAGCAAAACCCGTTTGGGCATGGGATCCCGTCCGGTGTAGGGGATGGTGTTGAGTATGCCGCACAGAAGTCCGATGAGAAAGCCAATCACCGTGGCGGCGACGGCCAGCACCAGCGTGTTGCGAACGCCGTTGAGATACTGAGGCGCATATGCGGCCCACAGCCGGGCAATGTTATCGCCCAGAGAGATCAGCTTGTCCATAAAACGGAACTCCTTTCAGAATATGCTCAGATCGAGGGCTGAACCGAGATGGCCTCGTCCATGATCTTGTTGAAATCTTCGGCGGTCATGCCGGAAAGGACGCTGTCCATGGCCTCTTTCAGAGCGGTGTTGCCCTTTGCAACGGAGATGCCGATGTTGATCTCGCCCTCGTCCACCTGGAAATCGTCATCGGTGCCGGTGAAATCCAGAATGGTCAGGTCCGGATAGGTGGCACAGGCGCCCATGGCGGTGGGCATATCGGTGCAGATGAAGTCCACGGTGCCGCTTTCCACAGCCATGATCATGGCAGGAGCGGTCTCCGAATAGGTCTGGATATCTGCGCCGGGGATCTGGGGCAGGCAGGATTCATACCAGATGGTACCGGACTGGGCGGTGCAGGTGCCGGTCAGATTGGAGATGCCGGTGGCACCGGCCTGCTGGCTTCCGGCCTTGGTGACGCAGACGATAGAGGCATAGAAATAGGGACCTGCCATCTCCACTTCCGCCAGACGATCCTCGGTCATGGACTGACCGGCGATGACGGCGTCAATGGTGCCGGCATTCAGGGCGGGGGTCAGGCCGTCCCACTCGATGGCCATGATCTCCAGCTCCCAGCCGTTGGCCTGGCAGATCTTCTTGGCGATCATCACGTCGTAGCCGTTGGCATAGGCACCGGGGTTGTTGACGATGGGAACCGCACCGTTGGCGTCGGTTGCCTGGGTCCAGTTGTAAGGTGCATAGGCGCACTCCATGCCAACGGTCAGAATGCCGTCTTCGGTACCGGGGATTGCGTTGGCGGCGGTGGTCTCTGCCGGCTTCTGTGCGCCGCAGGCGGTCAGACCCAGCAGCAGGATTCCGGCAAGAAGTACGGAAATGAGCTTTTTCATATGAATTCCTCCCAATGATAAAAAAATAACAGCCCCAGACGAAAGTGCCTGCGACTGAAACTTGACAGAATGATGACAGGATATCAGCCAATAGCGCTCCACTTTCACAAGTGACAGTCCGGCGGATCTTATCCGACGGCCCAGGAGATTTCCCTTCAGGCCGGAAATACTCTCCTTCGGCGGTGAACCCTTTCCCACGACACGCTTGCCTGTCAAATGCCGGGGTACTCTTGAGCACCGCACCTCTATTGATTGACAGCATCATAGCATGGCAGCCTTTTTCTGTCAAGAGGGAAAATGGATTTTGTGGATTCCAACAGAATCCTGCCGACATTGGGGGGCACTCTTGATAAATCGTCCAAAAACCGGACTTTTTCTCATTGCTGGGACGGAAGTCCTCCATCAGAAGGATGCCGGGGAAGAAAAGGCCCTGCCGGATACTTTTTCAAAAGAGAATTGCACAGAAGCCCTTGCAAATGAACGAAAAAGAACCTATGATAAAGGAAAAACGTCCCGGAACGAAAGGAGCATTTTTATGGAGATCCGCACATCGGAATTTACCTGCAAAAGAGGAGAACTGAACATTCGAGGTACCCGGTTTGAGCCGGAAAATGCCACGGGTGCCGCCATTATCTGCCACGGCTTTATGGGCATCCGGCAGCCCCTGGAGACCTATGCCAGGGCTTTGGCCGGTGCAGGCTACGCCACCTTCACCTTTGATTTCTGCGGAGGTGGAATCGGCAGCGAAAGCGACGGTGACACCCGGGAAATGACCGTGTTTACCGAGCGGGAGGACCTGATTGCCGTCATGGACTATGTGCGCAGGCAGACGGGCCGGGAAAAACTGGTCCTGATGGGCTGCAGCCAGGGAGGTGCGGTGTGTGCGCTGACAGCGGCGGTGGTGCCGGAACAGGTGGAAAAGCTGGTGCTGTTCTATCCGGCGCTGTGCATCCCCGATGATGCCCGCAGGGGTCAGATGCTGATGGCCCGGTTTGACCCGGAAAACATCCCGGAGTATTTCTCCTGCGGCCCCATGGAGCTGGGCAGATGCTACGCAGCATCCGTGATTCATGAGGATTTCTTCCCCGTCATCCGCAAGTACCGCGGGCCGGTGCACATTGTCCACGGAGACGTGGACCGTGCAGTGAATATCTCCTACTCCTACAAGGCAAAGGAAGCGTACGGCAACAACTGCTCCTTTACGGTCCTGAAAAATGCGGATCACGGCTTCCAGGGAATCCAGGATGAGGCGGCGATATACGATACTCTGCAGTTCTTGCAGGGACGAACTGCAATCCTGACGGTGGATGTCCGCCTGACAGGCTTTGTGGAGGAGAAAAACGGCGAGGACTCCGTGGTCACCCTTCCCTTTGACGGAAGCGTGGATGGACTCTTTACCGGCACCATTCTGCCCGGAGCGGCAGATGTGCAGCAGTGGCATTTGGGTAAGCCGGTGGAGATGTGTGCTACCTACACCATGAAAGGCCGGGATTACACCGGCAGGGAGTGCACCGTGAAGGTCGTGAACCGGGGCAACAGCGAAGGGCAGTGGACACCCGCCGTCACCACTAACAGCATGGCGCTGGAGGTGCTGAACCGGGGCGGCTGCACCGCATTTTTGGAGCACCGGCAAACCGGTCCGGTGGTTCGGATCTACGCAGAAAAGCCATGAATATCGCAAAAACCGGGCCAGGAATGTTCCTGGCCCGGGTTTTTTAAATAGGCAGTGTCTTTTGTACGATGGAAGAATGGATACTACTGGATCCACGCGCCGGTGGAGCTGAATTTGTAGGTCTTTCCGTTGATGGTCAGGGTCTCGTTACAGGCCATGGAGCCGTTGGGCTTTAAGTAGTACCAGATAGAGCCCTGCTGCAGCCAGCCGGTCTTCATGTCGCCGCCGGCATTGAAGTAGTACCACTTTCCGGAGATCTGCTTCCACCCGGTCTGCATCACGCCGTTTGCATCCATGTAGTACCATTTGCT